>JAJDEL010000517.1 GCA_029259835.1 Planctomicrobium sp.
ATGTTGGTTCGTGGCGAAATTGTTGCTGCGGAAATTCCGGCCTTTGAAGGGACTGCAACTGACTGGCATGGGTTTCAGAGTTACAAGATTGATGTAGGCGGAAAGGCCGTCACGGTTGTCGTGCCAAAGCAACCAGCGACAGGGAGACCTTGGGTCTGGCATGGAGAATTCTTTGGTCACAAACCTGACCCGGATATTGCATTACTCAAACGCGGCTTCCATCTCGTTTATATGTCAATTCCGAATATGCTCGGCAGCCCCCAGGCAGTCAAGCATTGGGATCGCTGCTACGAGAGGATGACTGATCATTACAAGTTGGCTCCGAAAATGGCTTTGGTTGGCCTGAGCCGGGGCGGTCTCTATTGCTACAACTGGGCCAGCGAGAATCCCGACAAAGTTGCCTGTGTTTATGGAGATGCACCTGTCTGTGATTTCAAAAGTTGGCCGGGCGGGAAGGGGACTGGAAAAGGAAGCGATTCGAACTGGCAACTCGTCCTGAAACTATGGGGCTTCGGAAATGAGCAGGAAGCCCTGGCATACAAAGGCAATCCTGTGGATCGGTTGAAGCCACTCGCGGAAGCCGGCGTGCCGCTGCTGCATGTTTTCGGTGATGCCGACGATGTTGTTCCGTGGAAGGAAAACACCGGCATCATCGCCGAGCGGTATCGCGCCCTGGGCGGTTCAATTCAGCTCATTCGAAAAGAAGGCGTGAATCATCACCCCCATGGACTGAAGGACTCAACGCCGATTGTTGAATTCATTTTGAAGCATGCAACCCCACCTGATTCCAAACTACTTAGCTCTGAAAATGGAATCGATACGTATCGGATTGAATCACCGCATCAGGCATCTCCAACGAAAATTTTTGTCTTGAAACCAGAGTCGTCGGATCGACAAAAACGACATCGAATTTTGTATGTTCTCCCGGTTGAGGCAGGGGAAGGAACTCGGTGGGGGAATGGTCTGAAGGAGCTACAAAAACATGACCTTCACAACAAGTTCAACTTAATTTGCGTCGCCCCCACGTTCAGCGATCTTCCGTGGTATGCGGATCACCCTGACAACCCGCAACTGCAACAGGAATCATACGTTCTCGAAACGGTCCTTCCGATGCTGTGCTGGCAAGTTCCAGAAGGTCGCCATGATCGAGATGGACGACTTCTAATGGGTTTTAGCAAATCTGGCTGGGGCGCGTGGAGTTTACTGCTTCGACACCCTGACAAATTCAGCAGAGCGGCTGCATGGGATGCACCATTAGTGATGCAGCAACCAGGGAAATATGGATCGAAGACGATCTTTGGAACCGAAGAAAACTTCGCCCGCTATCAACTTTTGTCGCTCGTCGCGTCTGCCGCTGAGTCTGACTTCGATGCGGATCGACTCATACACGCTGGCTATGGAAACTTCCGGTCAGAGCATGATGAGATGAACAAGTTCCTGGAAAGTTTGAAGCTTCAGGCAGTCTTTATTGATGGTCCAATGCGTGAGCACAGTTGGAACAGCGGCTGGTTGCCGGAGGTCGTTGAACTTTTGGCAGGCTCTTCGAGCGACAAGAATGAAGTGACACCAAATCTACGGTGATTGCTTAAGTGGTCCCAGAGACTTTGCGCTTTTAATTAACTGCGCAGGTGTGGATGAAAAATCATCTGCGCTACCAAGCGGATTTGGGCACGCCAACTCAAACGGAAGCCGCACTGTGAATGTGCTGCCTTTGCCGAATTCACTTTCCAGCATCACTTCACCTCCCAAAAGTCGGCAAAGTTCTTTGATGATGGAAAGCCCCAAGCCGGTTCCTTCGAACTCGCGAGTCATCGTATCCGAGCCTGTCAAACTTTGCCCTTGTCTGAATTTCTCGAAGACAATGCTCTGGTCTTCGAGTGGAATTCCGATTCCGGTGTCGGCAACGACGAGGTCAAAGTTCGCGTCATCGTGCATTGAAACATCGACTTGAATGCGCCCTCCTTCAGGAGTGAATTTGACTGCATTTGAAAGCAAGTTAAAGAAAATTTGCTGAATTTTCCCAACATCTTGAACCATCACTGGAACGTTCTCCGCGACTTTCCAGTTCATGTCGATATTTTTCTTTTCAGCGAGGGGCTTCATTGAAACCGTGAGTTGTTCGATCAGGTCGGTCATTGAAAACTGAGAAATATGGACATCCATGCGTCCGGCATCAATTTTTGCCAGGTCGAGAATATCGTTGATCAATAGCAGCAAATTCTTTCCGGATGTTTGGATATTTGCCAGATACTTCATTTGCTTTTCATCGAGGTTCTCAGCGACAGCAAGAACATCACTAAAGCCCAGGATACTGTTGAGAGGTGTCCGAAGTTCGTGGCTCATCGTCGCCAAAAATTCGCTTTTAATTTTGTTCATCTCGTGCAGGCTCAAGTTCGCCTGGGCGAGTTCATCAACTTTGTAATCGAGAGACGAATTCGCCTGCTCGAGATCCTCTTGCGTTGTTACCAGATGCCGGAGCATGCGGTTGAAAGCGTGGCTGAGTTCCTGAAATTCATCGCCAGTCCGAATGTCGGCACGTTGATCGAGATTCCCTTGCGCAACCGCATCACTGACATCTTTGAGGTGCATAATCGGTTTCACGATGACATACCGAACGATCACGTAGGCAACGCCCATACCAAGGACAGCGGTGACGATCGCCATCACAATGAGAATCGCATTGTTCCGTGCAATGTCATGTTGAGTTTCTTTCAGATCGAAAGTAATCCGGGCCATCCCCATAATCTGTCCAACATCGTTCACGAGCGGAGGATCCTGACGATCTCGGTGGCATTGCACACAAAACTCTGTTGCAATGATTGGCTCAAAGTAGTGGTACTGTTCCTCTTCAGCATCTTCAGAGATCCAGTAGGGTTCTCCTTTATCAAACAACTGGCTCAGCGCTTCATGTTCGAAGTCGGTCGGACGCCCAGTGGGTGCAGCGTTTTCGTAGTCTTCTGGAACGAATTTCCAATTAAATTCTCGCAAGCGATCAGGCTTGAGTTCTGCGTTCAAGTCTGACAAAAACTGCGGTGATTCTGGATGCTCACCTTGAAATTCCACTTCATGAGTCGTCGTCAAATTCAGTGCGATCAAGAGTTGGGCACGATCACGATATTGCCCTTCAACAATCTGGATGTTCAATTGAGCATAGGCATAAAAACTGCCGGTGATCAAAAGCATCAGAGACCCACCGAACATCAAGCGGCATTTGCGCTCAAGGCTCGTTTCTCCAAGCAGTCGTTTAAACCTGCGGTAAGACATTCTTGTTTAAACTTTTGTTGTGGGTGCAATCAACCAATTGCTGTAATGAAATTGAACTCTTCAGCGTTCTTCAGCAATTCAGCCACGAAAAGTTCGTAAGCTTTGTTGATAGTATGCGGGCTTCGCCGGATCAGGGCAATAAAGATTTCCTATGAGGAGAGCGAAGACAATCGTATCGATCAACCGGTCAATAAAAGCTTGACGGTCAGGAAAACACCGATTCGAGCGATTTCATTTTCTGCTTTGAGAATGAAAAAAATGACAGAGATTTCCTTGAAGTGACGTCGAATTGACGATATTTTAAGTTCTTGGAGACACGAAGGTCGCAATGCAAGCGGCATGTTCTTTTGAAATGTAAATTTGAAAGCGATCTGCCGCACGACATGACGTCGGTTTCTTAGTTTGGACGACATTCCTCAATGAGGGATGCTCGTGAGAGGAGAAGGTTATGAATGCCGCAGTGCTGTTAGATCAGGAAACCAGCATCGACCCAGTCGAAGAAATTCGTTTGCGGACTTGGGCTAGACAAAATTACATTCCCCGTGAACTCCGCGACGACTCCTTGCATCCGATTATTCTTGAGGAAATGAGCCGCAAAGACCGGGAAAGACCTCGTTAAGACAACGAACAGAAGCACTAAAAATGCTAATCCATCGCCCTTCGAAGGCGATTGATGCTGACGGTGCCCACACAAACACGACCGCTGACCAATTTGGTTGCCGGTCGTTTTTTCATGAGACACTATGCCTGTGTGAGGTCCGTGAACAGTCAGTCGATGTACATGAACTCATTTGAATTCAACAATATGTGGCAGATGTCAACCAACACGGCTGGTGGATCGTTTGAAGTTCCCTGCACAACAAGAGTGCGACCGTTTTGTGCGTCTCGAATCGGAATTTCGCTACTATCAAAATCCCAACTCCCGACAATGTTCTCAACCGGTGCTGTGAACGTTGAGTCGAGAATTTGAGATTTCGTCAGAGTGATGTTTTGCAACAGAACCTGATCGATCCAGCCATCCCAGCGATGTCGCTTTTGCTTCGAGCGACCACCCACAATAAACGGCTCTGGAACTTCTTCACTTTCAATAACCTGATGCGCAACTGTTGCGGTTTGAATTTCGTTTGTCGTCAGATCTTTGACGACAAAGAGGACTCCCTCAGCACTAGGCACAGTCAAGTCAACCGCAGTCGTAACGGTATAGGGGCGATTGAGTTCCAAGTGAATCGCCGAGGGAACCACTTCATACTTCCTCTCTCCTTTTGAATTCTTTCCAACAAACTGCAATATCAGATTGCGAGGTTTGTATGCCGACTTTGTACTTGTCACGCCGAGCGCCCAACCAGGATGTGAAGTATTGCTGTCCCAATGCGATGCAATCGTTCGGACGGTCGCATCGGGATAGAGCGAGCGAAGAAAAACGGTCGCCTGAACTGTGAATTGGTTTGATGGTAGCCCATCGTTGTTCGCTGTTTGCACTGGAGGAGCGTCTTGAGAGTCGCTGACTTCAAGCACTTGTGTCTCGATCTTCGGTTGCACCTTATCGGCATTGGCGTCTTTTAACTTTCCAACTTGATCAATGTACCTAGTCAATCGGCTGAGTTCGTCCTCGCTGGGCGCGCGCCCGAGTGTCATCAAAAATACTTCGCGTAATTTTGATTCGCTGCTTGCTGCGGAGTCTTTGTCAATTCGCTTTGCCAGTTCTTTCGCACGTAACAGCGTTTGCTTACCGTTGATGAGTAACAGTGATTGCGATGGAGATGTCGTCACATTTCGAGTCGGACTGCTGGACATTCGGTCCGGGAAATCGAATGCAGCGAGGAATGGATCACGTTTGTTTCGAAGTACCTTGGTGTAGATAGATCGTCGCTTCGACGTCTCCGCCGAACTCCCTTCGCCGTCGCTTGAAACGTTGAGTGTGCCAGTCACCAGTAACTGGGCGTCTCGAATTTCTTCTGCTGCCAATCGCCTGACATTCGACTTCCAAAGCAGTCGATTCGTCGGGTCGAACTTCTCTGCCTGAGGATCAGTCCTTAATGAGGATTGTCGATAGGTCGCGGAAAGTACAATTTCGCGATGCAGCCATTTCAAGCTCCAGTTGTTTTTCACAAACTGTGAAGCCATCCAATCCAAGAGTTCCGAGTGTGAAGGGTTCTCTCCCAGGTGACCAAAATCGCTCGGGCTATCAACAATTCCTGCTCCAAAGTGTTCTTTCCAAATACGATTGACAATCACGCGTGTTGTGAGTGGGTGCGTCTCTTCAGTCAGCCAGTTTGCCAGCGTCGTTCGCCGACCAGTGCTGTTGACCGCTTCTGCCATTGGTTCAATATGAGCAACCTTCGGATCAAATATCGTAAGGAATCCAGGAGCAATTTCGCCCAGGCGTTCTTTGGTGGGAATGAAAACCGGCGGCGCGATGGTCCCAAAATCCGTCACAGTAAGTCCGGTCGCCAGCGGCTTCGGCTTGAGGTGATCAAACTCTGCGAGTTCTTTCTTCAAAGCTTCCCATGTTTTTTTCTCTTCACCTTTGAATTTTGTCGCGAGGGTTTTGTACTTGTCGATGACTTGTAGATGAACCAGATGGTACATCTGGTTCTCGTACGATGTTCGCTCGTGTTCCGGTTTCGTGACCATTGCTTGAATGTCCTCTGGAAACATCACGAGCATCGATTGTTCCAGTTCATCTAGCTTCGGTTGTTCAAGCTTCTTCAATCGTTGACGGATCTCTGCCGTGGCGGCTTCCCATTTGTTCAACAACATTTCGTGTTGCAGTTTTTCATCTGGCGTTGCTAGCGGAGCGTCGTATGGCATCGCGATGTTGGAGAAAAATGCCTGGAGCCGGAAATAGTCTTTTTGCAGGATTGGATCGAATTTGTGATCGTGGCAACGCGCACATCCCATCCCCATGCCGAGAAATGTGTCGGCAACGGTGTCAGTAATATCATTAAGCATGTCCTGCCACTGAGTCCGCGCGTCTCGCTGATTGTATTCGTAGATACCGTGTCGCAAAAATCCAGTTGCAGCGAGAGCATCTGGATCGTGAGGTGCGATTTCGTCACCAGCAATTTGCTCACGAGTGAATTCATTGAACGGCTTATCATCATTAAACGACCGAATCACGTAGTCCCGATACCGCCACGCAGCTGGCCGGTAGTCATCTTTCCGAAATCCATCGGACTCGGCATATCGCACGAGGTCCAGCCAGAATCGCGCCCAGTGTTCGCCGTGTCGAGGACTCTTCAAAAGTCGATCAACGAGTCGTTCGTAGGCGTCTGGTTTCGAGTCGGCGAGGTATTCGTCAATTTGCGCTGGTGTTGGCGGTAAGCCAATTAAATCGAAATAGAGCCGTCGAAGCAAAACTCTCTGGCTGGCTTCCGGTGACGGGGAAAGATTGTTGTCTGAGAGCTTTCGAAACACGAATCGGTCGATGTCGTTCTGGGACCATTGATCGTTGTCCATTCGAGGTGGCTCTGGGTTTGTCAATGGTTGAAACGACCAGAACTGACGGTCTTCGTCAGTGATTTTGTCCGCAGAATTTTTGACAGCAGCATGGCGATCCTGACCGGGCCACGGGGCACCCATCTCAATCCACTTCTCCAGGATTGCAATCTTCTCCTCGGACATCTTTCCACCGGGAGGCATCTCGTACGATTCGTAGCGAATGGCCTCAATCAGCAGACTTTCATCCGCTTTCTTCGGAACGATCGATGGGCCGCTTTCGCCACCAGCCAGAATTTCAGAAATCGAATCGAGGCGCAAGTCGCCTTTCTGCTTGCTCTTGCCATGACATTCAAAGCAATTTTCGACAAGGAGAGGTCGGACGTGTTGTTCGAAGAAGCGATTTTGCACTCGCTCCTGCTCTGTTGTTCTTTTTGTGTCAGATTCCTCGGCACCTACTCGCTGAGCAACAACTATGGAGCACCATGGCAATGCCATGAGGTAAATCGCGAGAAATTTGAGGCGAAAAGCTCGTCTTCGTGTAGTCACCGATCCACCAAATATTTGTTTGTGAATTGCTGCGGACAGACCCAGTTACGCTAAAATACCCCCATCAGCCGAATGGAAGCGACGCGAATTGGATTTTTCGATGTCTGAAGTGTACCGTATTCCTAGGGCAGATTCGAATACATCTTGATTGAAAATCAGAGACTGGTTGCGTCTGAGGAAAGACGCGACTATCTTCAGTTTTCAGGACGAATTTGTGAAGAATCATTGCGGTTCCTGCGTTTAATTTAGTGTTTCAAATCCAGCCATTTCAGGCAAGAGAACGGTTTCATTCTATGCAACTCTCCCGTCTGCTTTGCTTGTTGACAATTGTCGTTTCATGCAGCGCACCTGTTTCGGCCAAGGAACCGGTTCTGGAATTCATCGAAGGACTGCGGCACCAAGGGTATTATGACACCACGTTGCACTACCTCGATTTCATCGAGAAAGATCCCTCCCTGGCTCCTGAAATCAAGGAAATCATTCCTTACGAACGCGCACAGACTTTGCTGGAAAATGCAAAGCGACTGAAAAATCTCAATGACCAAAGAAAACAACTGGACGCAGCTCAAGCCTCATTTGAGCAATTCGTAAAAGATTCACCCACTCATCGCTTTGCTGGACGTGCAAACACTGCACGCGGGAGAATTCTCCTCGAACAGGCACGCGTCGAAATCTGGGATGGCGATAAACCCTCTAACGAAGGCAGTCGGGATCTGTTTCGAAAGAACGCCCGCGACATGGTTAAGCGGGCGCAGGGAATCTTCAAGCAGGCAAATGATCAGCACGAAAAAACGGTTGCGACCTTTCCAACATTTATTCCAGCAGAAGACAAAGAAACGCGGGCCAAACGAGATGAGGCCGAAGCCCTCTTCATTGAAGCACAACTTGATCTTGCACAGTGTAAGTATTGGGAAGCTCAAACCTTCACTGATGGCGACAAGAAGAGAAAAGAGACCCTCGTTCAGGCAGCATTAGAATTCGAGCAAATTCACGAAAAATATCGCAGCATGACTGGCGGACTCTTTGCCCGCATGTGGCAAGGGAAATGCTTTGAAGAACAGGACGAAATCGGCATTGCACTCGGACTCTATGAAGAAATTCTGGGGCACCCTGGCACAACCGGAACGATTCGCAGCCTGAAAGACAAGGCTCTCCGTTTTCGTCTCATCTGCTTAAATCATGACAAACGCAAAGACTATAACCTCTCAATCCTGGAAGGTGAAGATTGGCTTCGTGACGCCAAGGCTCGCTCACGGACACGTGTCGGTCTGGGCGTTCAGTGGGAAATCAGCCTGGCTCATGAAGCATTAGGATTGGACCGCACAACTCCTGAAAATGAAAAATCAAATCACCTGACACAAGCTCTGAACCGAGCTAGGACAATCAGCCGATTTCCAGGCGAATTGAAAACGCCAGCCATGTCAATGGTGCAGCGACTGATGGTCGCCCTGAACCGCGACCCTGGAGATCCAAAAGACTTTGAAACTGCCAACGGTAATGCCGACTTACTATTCAAAGAGGTCAATGGGCTCAATGTCGATATCAGTAAGCTCCTTTCAGCCGGGAAGAAAAAAGAAGCGAAGGCGAAGCAGGAAATTTTAATTGCCACTGCAGCGGAGATGACTCGTCTGTACAATATCGCTTTGAAAATGACGCGACCTGACACGAATCCGATACTCATCAATATCGCACGATTACGGCTCGCCTATGGTCTCTTCTTGCAGCAGAAATATTTCGATGCGGCCGTCGTCGCCGAGCATCAGATGATCAAGTTCGGCGAGCAGTTCCCGGAAGTTGGGCTCGAAGCTGGCTTCATTGCAATGACCGCCTTCGACCACGCCTATTCACATGCAGATAAAAACAATCGTGAATTCGAAGGGGATATGGTTGCTCAGGTTGCAGAAGAGCTTGCCGAACGCTGGCCGGAATCAGACCGTGCAAACGATGCTCGGAACGCAGTCGCGAGAATTCGTTTTCAATCTGGGAAATTGCTCAGTGCGGCTGAGTGGTACGAAAAAGTCCCGCTCGGAACTTCAAGTTATGCTCAGGCCCAAGTCTCTGCTGGAAAGGCGTACTGGCGGCAATACGTGATCGAAGCATCTAAGTCGGGCTTAGACCGCCCACCAGCGGATGACCTCACAGCTTGGAAAGCCGCAGCAGTGAAGCATTTGGAGACCGGCATCACTGAAGCAGAAAAAGGGATTTCTTCCAAAACACCGCTTCCTGACGACCTTGTTGGCGCCAAATTAACACTCGTGAACATTCGAAATCTCGATGGCGTCTACAAGAAACAGAAAGACGGTCCTTTAGGAGCATTGGAACTCCTGACTGCGGAGCCTCATCCAGTTCTCAAGAGCGTCGAAGTTGCCAAAGGCAAACCGCGTCCGAAAGACCCGACAAGGGCACAAAGTCGCGAGATGGCAAGCTTCGCCTACCAACAATTGCTACGCGCACACATCGGATTAAAGAACCTCGATGAAGCCAGAAACGCACGCTTGAAACTTGAAGAAGTCGCCGGAAAAGAAGATGCCGCGGCTCTGACGCAAGTTTACATTGAGTTCGGTCGTGAGCTAGAGCAGGAACTTGACCGACTCAAAGCAGCGAACGAAACAGCTCGTCTCGAAGAAGTCCGGGCAGGCTTTGAAGCGTTCCTGAACGACCTTTACGCCCGTGAAGATGGTCAATCTTTTTATTCGCTCCTTTGGATCGCAGAAACATTCACCAGCCTGGCGGATGGATCGCGCGACGATCCAGCGAAGTCTGAAGAATACTTCGGGAAAGCCTCTGATGCCTACCAAAAGATTTTAGCCAATGCAGACAGCGATCCTCTGTTTATCAGTAACCCAGGACAAATCGTCGGCACAAAACTCCGCCTTGCAAGTTCGCTTCGCAGGCAGCCAAACTTTGCCGAAGCGGAAAAGGTCATTCTTGACATCCTTAAATCCAATCCTTCAGCCCTTGATGCACAATTCGAAGCAGCAAGTCTTTATCAAGGGTGGGGCGAGAGCGGGAATTTAGATGCCTTCGTCAAAGCCGTTGCTGGAACCGGAGAAAAAGGCCCAATCAAAATTTGGGGCTGGTCAAAAATGGCTCAGTACCTGCAACGCGAAGTCTTTTCAAAGAAAGACCCACGTCTCGAAAAACTTCATTTCGATGCTCGATACCGTTTAGCTGAAAGCCAGCTTCACTGGGCAGATTTAATTGAAGATGAAGAGAAAGCGACTGAGCAACTTCGTCGCGCACAAGCTTCTGTCGCAGGATTCCAGCGGATTTCACCACGTTGGCCCGATGAAGAATACGAGCGTTTCAACGAATTGCACCGTGAAATCCTTTCGAGCCTCGGAAGTTTTGTTGTTGATCTTCCCCGTGATCTCGATGGTGCTCCTGATGCTGCTGACGGTGGCGATCTCGACAACAATAATGTCGCAGTCACGCCAGCAGTTGATGACCCTGCAAAAACCGAGGAAAAAGGCGGCTCAAATGCTTTACTCATCATTGTCATGATCCTCTTCGGAGGCGGTGCTGTCGCCGGTCTGTATTTCATGGCAATCGGTAACAGCAAGAAAAAATATGCGGCCTACCAATCGGCTGACTCCACTGGTGAAAAACCACCTCAGCCAGAAGTTGTCATCTCCCTGCCGACCGCAGCACCAAAACCAGCGACCAAGAAAAAGAAAGCCGTTTCCAGCGAGACACAGGCTCCTGTCATCAAGACTGCTACTTCAAAGACTGCCGCCCCGAAGAAGACAAAGTCGACTTCTGACAAAGCCGCTGGACAAAAATCCGTGACACAAAAACCCAAACGAAAATACACAGAAGAAGAAGTCAAAAAAATCAAAGCTGCACGTGCTGCCAAAGCGAAAGCAGCACAGAAGAAAGCTGGAGAAAATCCACAGGCAAAGCCACGTCGCAAGCCGAAAGACACCTGACTTTTCTCTGAATTTGCTAACCTGAAATTCCTGAATTTTACGGAACGATCTCGAAAGAAGTTTAAGAACTATGCGTCGATATCATTTGATACTCTCCCTTGGACTGGCGGTTGTTTTGTCCAATTCATTGCCTGCTCAGGAGATCGATTCGGTCTTCTTGAAAGATGGCTCGAAAGTCGCTGGTCAGATTACTGAGATCACCAAGACCGGTGTGACCGTCACACAAAAAGTGGGAAACAAGACTGAGAAAGTCCCAGCAAACAACATCTATTATATTGAGTGGAAAGGTGAACCACCTCAGTTGAACCTCGCGCGTGGCAACGAACGATCTGGAAATTTGGCGCAGGCGATCACAGGATATGGGGAGGCACTCGCGGCTTTGGAGGCCACGAATGTCAACACGAAGGCAGACATTAATTTTTTGCTGGCACGCACTGCCTCAAAGCTGGCTCAGACCGATCCATCTCAAGCAGCAGTTGCGATCAAACAGTTGAAAGATTTCGTCGCCGGTAATCGTGATTTCTATCGTTATTATGATGCTCAAATGGTTCTGGCAGAAGCTGCACTTCAGGCAAATGACACCAATACTTCCGATGGTGCCTACACGCTCCTTCAAAAGGCACCGTGGCTCGATTATCAAATGGCCGGAAAAATCGGTAGCGCAAACACTTTGCTGGCACGTAACGACGTCGCTGGAGCAAAATCAATTTTTGACGAGGTTGCTAATTCCAGTCCCAAAACTGCTGCGGAAATATCCCGACAACTGGAAGCCAAACTCGGTCAAGCGGGGTGCCTGCATCAACAAAAAAACTACGAAGAGTCGGCAACAATTCTTCAGAGTGTCATCGATGACACAACAGCCAGCGACACACGATTGCTTGCCGAAGCCTATTTACGTATGGGAGATGGCTACTCGGCACAGGGGCAGAAAAATAAAGAAGCAATCCTGAGCTATTTACATGTGGATGTCATTCCGTCTCTGGCAGCCCATGCCGACCTCCATGCAGAAGCTCTGTTCCGGCTGACGAAACTCTGGACCGCCGTGAATCAACCCTCCCGAAGTGCGGACGCTGCGGCAAAACTTGAATCGGACTACCCGAATAGTCCATGGGCAAAACAACTGGGAGAAGCGAGTTAGAGCATTTTTTGAATGAGTGCTCGCGTTCTGCGTCGTGGAAGTTAGCGTTTTTACTGATGAAAGCCGTCTTCCGCGGGCACAGAAAAGAGCAATCTGCTCTAGTCCCGAGCCAATCGATTTTCAGCACCATATTTATAAAAGGACAACCCTGGGAAACGGTTGAAACAACCTGCCTTCAAGTCGCCTGCCCGCATTCTGATCGTCCTGAATTTGATAAATTTTCATTTTTTGACGAATGTCTACACAATTGGACGTGGTCTTTGAGAGCAATAATCCGTTTTTACCCACGTCGTTTTGATTTCCATACAAAAAAACTTTGATCGATCATTGGCGAGGGTCCACCTGGGACTCTATGATCGCCGTTCCTATCTTCGTCAGAACAAGATGGATCAGTTCTCGCACGAAATTCAACTTGCATTTGCAACATTACCCACAGACAGACTTTACTGATACCGGAGAATCTGATGTTTCTTGGTCGAACTCGACAGCGCCAACTCTGGCAAGCGACGTCCCTTTTAATGCTGATCATGGCGATGTTTGTAGCGTCGATGCCAAGCTCTGGCTGGGCGTTTCAAGATGCAGAAGCAGATGCAACGGCACCTGCTGAGGAACCAGAAACGAAACCTGCTTCAGACGATAACGCTGCTGCAGGCGGTGAAGCAGACAATGACGACTCCGAAACGTTCTTATCCTGGATGATCAAAGCGTCCGGTGCATTCGGAGCCGTACTGCTCATCATCTCCTTTATTATGGTTGCCGTGATCATGATGAACCTGCTTCAGGTTCGCCGTGACAATCTTCTTCCAGAAGGATTTGTCGCAGCGTTTGAAGAGAAACTGACAGCGAAAGATTATCAGGGGGCATACGAAATCGCCCGTAACGACGATTCGCTGATCGCACGCGTGTTAGCTGCCGGACTGAGTCGCCTCAACCGCGGTTACGAAGAAGCAGTCGAAGGGATGCAGGAAGTCGGAGAAGAAGAAAGTATGACGATGGAACATCGCCTGAGTTACCTCGCTCTGATCGGCTCAGTCGCTCCAATGATCGGCTTGATGGGAACTGTCTGGGGGATGATCGCATCATTCCGCACAATCTCAACATCCGCAGTCGCACCAAAACCAAAAGATCTCGCCGACGGTATTTCAACCGCTTTGTTCACAACACTCGAAGGTCTTGTCGTGGCGATCCCTGCAATTATCGCATACAGCATGTTGCGAAACCGCGTCTCGCGCCTGCTGCTTGAAGTTGGTCGCGTGAGCGAAGGTCTGATGAGTCGATTACCTGTCGGAAAATCGTCCGCGGAATAGTCCGTTCGAACGAACATTTCGGCAACCATCGCCCTGTTGAAACTCAGTTTTAGAACGCTGCTTTCGAATACTACTCGTCAACGAAGAACTGTCATGAAATTCAAACATGCCAAACCGACAATTGTCGAAGCAGACATGACACCGATGATCGACATGACATTCCAGCTCATCGCGTTTTTCATGATCGTCACCAACTTCGATCAGACTCAAGCTGACGAACGTGTCAAACTCCCAGCCGACAAACTCGCCAGACCTCCGATTGTAGCTCGTGAACACGAGATCGTTTTGAATGTCGGATTTATCCGTTCAGGTGGAGAAATCACTGGGGGACCGTATGTCTTCTACGGTGGTGGAGATAATATCCGTATTGCCGACTTCGAGCCGCGCCTGAAGAGAGAGTATGCAATCTCCAAAAAACAGTTTGACGAAAAAACGACTCAGGACACGACTATTAAAATTCGCGCCGACAGTGATGTTCCGACCGGAATGATTCAGGAGCTGATCAAGATGGGAAAGGATGTTGGGTTTGCCAAGTTTTCGTTAGTCGCGAAATCGGACGATGGACAGCAGTAATCGCGTTTCACCCTCAACAGTTTCTCAATAAGAGAACTCGCTCAACGAGAGCAACGATATGAAGTTCAGAAAAAAAGAAACCGATGGCAAAGTCGACATGCAAATGGCGGCGATGATCGATATCGTGTTTCAGTTGTTGATTTTCTTCATGCTCACATTGAAGATCATTCCTCCCGAAGGGGACTTCAACATCAACATGCCCATTGGGCAAGTAGCACAAGATTCTACGGACATTAAGCTCGACCTGAAAGTTCGGTTGGAATCCAACCCAGACGGAACCCTCAGCCAGTTGTGGTTTGGAGGTCGCTCGCTCGGAAATGATTATCCCAGTTGCTTTGATCGGCTTAACAACGAAATCGCGCAAATCGCTGGCGGCCAACAAGGTTACAGCGACGACTTAGAAGTCGAACTCAACCCAGACTACGACCTCCACTACCGATACATCGTGAAGGCGATTTCCTCTTGTCGAGGAAGAATGCAGGGAGGGTCGATGATTACATATATCGAAAAAATCAAATTCGCCCCGATCAACAAACCAAAATAATTTGAAGCAGCCAGCTTCTTTTTAGAGATTCTCAATCAGCCGCGAATATTCGCGGCTGATTGTTTTTCCAAACTTCAATCACGTATCTTGACCTCCAACAGGCTCGTGCATCAGCCGCAGGGTGCTATAGCCCAATCCCGTCTACTTTTTGTCAACCACAGGCCTACTTTTGAGCCGTTGGCGCTAGCCTCGGGCCTTGCGCGATTCACGTTTTCTCGCAAATTGCCCGACCCTGGCGCGTTCGGCTCATGGCGAGAAGTTCCAAAGTAGATACCATTGGACTAACGCCCAAGCGGCTGATAACGGGAATCTGGTTCGGGCCAATTCCCAATGTGAATTCATTTCAGCGTTCCGTATCATCGATACTCATTGACTCAACTTTTGTGAAACCACTCAATCCATGTCCTTTCTACCAGTAGCAGAACAACTCAAGATCATTTATCGCGGCGTCGAGAAAATCGTCCCTGAAGAGGAATTAACTCAGAAACTCAAGAAGAGCATTGAAACAAACAGACCGCTACGCGTGAAATACGGAATTGATCCCACAGCAGCCGATGTCCATTTAGGACACAGTGTTCCACTGCGAAAAATGCGTCAGTTTCAAGACTTGGGGCATCAGGCAGTCATCATCATCGGAAACGCAACCGCCCTGGTTGGTGATCCCAGTGGTCGCGACGAAGCACGCACGAAAAAACTGACCGAAGCAGAGGTCGAAGAGAACGCGCAGTATTACCTGAATCAGGTTGGAAAGATCATTGACTTAAGCAATGCAGAAGTTCACCGCAACGGAGACTGGTTCGGAGAAATGGATCTCGGCGATATTCTCAATCTGTGCGGAAAAGTGACGATCGCACAGCTCCTTACGCGAGATGATTTTTCCAAACGAATGAAAGCGGAAGTCCCGATTTACCTGCACGAATGCTTGTACCCCATCATGCAGGCCTGGGATTCCGTAGTCATCAAGTCCGACATCGAACTCGGTGGCACAGAGCAACTTTATAGCTTCATGCTGGCGCGTGATCTTCAGAAAGACCAGAGCCTGAACCAACAAATCGGGGTCATGTCTCCCATCCTGGTCGGAACAGACGGCACGCGCCGCATGGGCAAAAGTCTCGGCAACTACATCGGCATCTCCGAAGACCCGTTCGGAATGATGAAAAAATTCATGCAGCTTCCAGACGCTGTGATGAAAATGTACTACGAACTTCTGACTGAAATCGATCTTGGTGAAGTCGAAGAAATCCTGACAGGGCACCCGAAAGAAGCAAAGGTCCGTCTAGCGAAAACAATCATCGCCGAGTATCACGACGAAGCAGCTGCGGGCGGCGCCGCAGCGCAGTGGCAGAAAGAAATTGGCGAAGGCAATTTACCATCAGACATTCCCGAAAAAACACTGAGCAGTAGCTTGCTCAATGAAGACGGAAATCTTCAGGTAGCACAATTGTTGAAAGAACTTGAACTCGTTCCGTCGACGAGTCAAGCAATTCAGCGCATTAAAGGTGGTGCAGTCTTCTTCTTGATCGATGGAGAAAAAACAAAAATCGCCGATCGTGGGGAATGGATTCATATCGTAGATGGCATGATTGTTCGCGCAGGTAAGAAAGACTGGGCAAAAGTGAACCTCGTCGATTAACGCAGATTGCTCTCGTCGTTCCCACCGTTACAATCGGAACCACATCGGTCGAAATCGTCTGTTCTGCCGGTTATGCGTACGTGGTGATCTCTGCATCATCTACCGGTCTCAAGCCATGAATAGAGGCGGACTCGATCTGATTTGTCCATCCGTGCATTCCAATACAGCTTGGCTGTGATTCAGAGTGTATAAAGTAGTATGGCAATCTCGCTTGACTTAAGAGCCTGATTGAAAATTGGGCTTCGCCCCTCACCCTAACCCTCTTCCCCCAGGGAGAAGGAACAAAATTTTCCGCGAAACATCACTTCAATCGGTTCCATACCATCCGACACTACTTTTTTCATATTGAAAACTGATGATCCGAGTTCAAGATCTCACGAAGGAGTTTACCGATCTCAAGCGGGGACCAGTCGCTGCGGTGAATCGTGTTTCGTTCGAGGTCAAGCCGGGTGAAATTTTCGGACTCCTTGGCCCCAATGGGGCTGGAAAGACGACGTGCCTGCGAATTCTCAGTACAGTTCTCAAGCCCACATCCGGGCAAGCGCTCGTTGCTGGGTATGACGTCGCTCGTTTTCCAGAAGCTGTTCGCGCCAACATCGGATTCATGTCCGGGAATACCGGAATCTACGACCGTATGACTGCCTGTGAGATGGTCGAATACTACGGTCGGCTTTATGGAATTGAAGAGAACCGCCTGCAAGATCGCATCGACGAGATCTTCGAGACTCTTCAGATGAATGAAATCCGCGACGTTCTGGGATTGAAGATGTCGACCGGAATGAAGCAGAAAGTTTCGATTGCCAGAACCATCGTTCATGATCCACCTGTGCTCATTTTTGATGAACCCACGTCTGGTCTCGATGTCTTAGTCGCGCGTGCTGTTCTTGAAACCGTCGCTCAGTTGCGTGATGCTGGCAAGTGCATCATTTACTCGACTCACATCATGCGTGAAGTTGAAAAATTGTGTGACCGGGTCGCGATCATTCACAAAGGGGACATTCTCGACACCGGAACAGTAGAGGAACTCGTTGAAAAACACGATCAGCCAGACATCGAAGAAGTCTTCTTCAAACTGATCCGAAGTGTCGATCCAACAGAAAACACCGCGCAGTCAGGGATGAAATTCATATCATGAATTGGAAAAACATCAAACTGATTTTCATGCGTGAAGTACGCGATCAATTACGGGATCGCCGTACGTTGTTCATGGTCGCGGTGCTTCCGCTTTTGCTGTATCCCGCTTTGGGAATCGGCATGATGCAGATGATGGTCGCTATGGACGAACAGGTGCAAACTGTCTTAGTGGTTGGCGCTGATGAAATTCCCGAACCAGAATTGATTCGCGAAGGACACTTCGCTCCAGAGTTCTTTAGTTTCGCTAACGATGCCAAGAAACTTCGAGTAATTACCGACGGTTCATTGTCTTTGAAAAATGCGGAACTTGATGAAGACTCCTTCTCGAAATTTCAAGATTTTCTTGAATTGATCGATAAGGAACGTGAGACACTCAACCGGCTTGCCGATATTCAGGAGCAAGTGTTTGGAATCAAAGACGCCGAAAAACCAAAGGTTGAATTGATCGCCGAAGAAGCAGACTTGCGTAAACAGGTCACTTCGTGGTTTTCGGTTGCGCCTGCTCAAGTGTTAGTCGTGTTTCCAAATGGGTTCAAGAAACACTACGAGGCGATTGATGATCATTTCGCTGCTGGAGATTTCGAACTTAGCGATCTTGAAAGTAGTCCACATGCGATCATATTGCACAACAGTGCAAATGAAAAATCGAACATTGCCTACCAACGAGTCAGAAAGGCACTCAAGGAGTGGGAGAAAGTGCTTCTGAAACAGAGACTGGAGACAGCTTCGTTGCCGATATATCTCCCGGACCCGGTCCAGGCAATAGCAGTTGATTTGGCAGAAGCAGACGAGATCGCTGCGAATGCCTGGAGCAAAATTTTTCCGGCGTTGTTGGTGATTATGTGCGTCACCGGCGCATTTTACCCTGCTATCGATCTTGGTGCAGGGGAGAAAGAGCGCGGGACAATGGAAACGCTGCTGATCTCGCCTGCAATGCGAACCGAGATTGTTCTTGGGAAATTTTTCACCGTCATGTTGTTCAGCATTTCAACCGCTCTACTCAATCTGGCAAGTATGGGATTTACAGGCAGGCATGTGCTGACCACTGTGGGAAACGCGGGATCATCTCCGATTGGCGACCTCTCTTTTCCACCGATGTTGTCATTGATGTGGGTCGTATTACTCGCGATGCCGCTCTCTGCATTGTTTAGTGCGATGAGCCTTTCGTTGGCGATGTTCGCGAAGAGCAGTAAAGAAGGTCAGTATTACCTGACACCACTCTTGATGGTGACGATGGGACTGACGATGTTTTGTCTCTCTCCGTCAGTGGAACTCACGCCTTACCTTAGCATTTTGCCAGTCGTCGGTCCGGCACTTCTGCTCAAAGCATTACTCCTGGGAGGGGCGACATCGAGTGCGGCTTGGGTATACGTCATTCCGGTTTTGCTCACCAGTAGCTTCTACAGTATTCTCGCGCTCTGGTGGGCGATTGAGCTGTTTCAGAGTGAAAGCATTCTGTTCCGCGAAGCTGAACAATTTGAACTCGGTTTGTGGGTAAAACACCTACTGCGAGACAAAGAGGCGACTCCCAGTTTCCTGGAGGCCGGTGTTTGCTTCATGCTGATTTCTATCTTGCAATTCAACTTCCTGACATCGATTCAAAAAAACCCTTCGATGCTTGCTGATCCGGTCAACATGTTCCGGTTCCAGTTGATTTACCTCATTGCCACTGTCGGCGTTCCGCCGGTCTTGATGGCGATTATGCTCACGAAGAATCCACTCAAAAGTTTGAAACTCAAACTTCCGAGTTGGAAAATGTTGGGAGCTGCGGTTGTTTTGCCGCTGAGTTTGCAACCTTTGTCGCTTGAACTTTTGTCGCGCCTCGACCATCTGTTTCCACCTGTTCCAGCTGGAGCAGAAGAACTACTTAAAGCAATGTCCTCAGACGCCGTTCCGTTGTGGCTCACGTTTGTGACGTTTGCGATTGCACCAGCGGTTTGTGAAGAACTGGCGTTTCGCGGCTTCATATTGAGTGGTTTGCAACGCTCACGTCATAAGTGGCTACCCATCGTCATCTCCGCAGTTTTATTCGGTGTAATTCATATGATTCCCAAGCAAATGTTCAACGCATCACTACTAGGATTGGTTTTGGGATTATTGGCGGTCCGTAGTCGGAGTTTGATCCCTTGCATGATTTTCCATGTCATCTTCAACGGCACGCAAATACTGATTCCGCATTTACCAGAAAAAACTTTTGATGGAAATCTTGTCCACTTTGCCGTCACCATCACAAAGGGAGAAGATGGAGTTGTCACAGCCGTCGGCTTTAACGCGGCGTTTCTGGCGATCTGCCTGGCTATTTCAGCCACGCTGATTTACTGGCTCGTAAAACATGGTCAATCGCCAGAAGACGCGGAACCGCATCAGAGTTCAGATGATCGATTGATTGTCGAGTAGTCATGCTCCGCATTGCCAGCGTTTTCCTCTATCGAACTATCCCGGGATCAGCCATTTGGAGCTTCTCGCCATGAGCCGAACGCGCTAGCGTCGGGCAATTTGCGAGAAAACGTGACTCGCCAAGGCCCGAGGCTGGCGCCAACGGCTCAAAAGTAGACCTGTGGTTTACAAGTAAACGGCATTGGGCTATCGCCCAACGGCTAATACAGACCAATTCAACTCGGTCATTGATTACGGGACATTCCTGAAGGGGAACCACAAACTAAGCTTCAACGACAATCTCTGGAAAATCGGCGCCATCTGCGGACAACTCCAGCAATCCACAGAACCAACGTGCCCGGAACTAGAACTGTGAGGAGCGCGGTAGTCTCACCTACAAGCACGATCGGTCTCCGCTCTTGGAACGCTCCTCCACGAAAATACTGTAGGGTATGCAGCATCGCACCTTACATTTTTTCGTCCCGTTCGTCTTTTTCGTGGTCAACACCGTCTCACCAATCAAGTTTTAGCTACGAAAGAAATTGAAGAGCCAAAATTCGACCGGTTGGGGTTGTCAGTGAAACCGTTGGTCTCGATGATTGTTGTGTGAAAACTGCCTTGGAAAAATTGCGGAAAATCTACTTACTCATTCCGTTGTCACATATTGGAATGCTGGGGGGCGTGTTCGCGCTGAGTTCGCCAGCGCTACTGGCAGATGCATCGTCGGATTCAAAGCAACTTGTCAGACAACTTGGGAGTACCAGTTTTGCCGCACGCGCTCTTGCCGAACAGGAAATACTCGGCTTGGGATACGAATCGTACTCGGCGATCGTTGAAGCGACTCACGGTGACGATCCTGAAATTCGTTACCGGGCGCAACGCTTATTGAAAATACTCATGCGGACCGCGTTTGCGGACCATCAACACTTGCTTCGGGAAAACCCCTGGATCGTTCAGGAAGCGTTCGCTCCTGGCTGGGAAGCGTATCATCAGTTACTTGGAGACGGCGTCGATTCTCGCAAACTCTATGTCCAAATCCTAAATAGCGAGACGGACCTCATGCTGGCTCTCACCAGACCAGGGTGGCAGTTGAAATTTGAAAAACG
>JAJDEL010000518.1 GCA_029259835.1 Planctomicrobium sp.
ACCTTTGACCCCACGCGGTCCCTCCTCAGAAGAATCAATCGCGAAAGGTCGCGCTCTGTATCTGAAGGCCAGCCTCAAGTGTGCTCAATGCCATGGTGAAGCTGGCTTTGGCGACGGATCACAAACTTTTGCCGTCGCTAAAGATGCATCCGGTGCAGAATACCCAACACCGGGGCTTTATGACGCTTGGGGAAATCTCGTCAAACCTCGAAATCTTCATTCTGGAATTTACCGTGGTGGACGACGTCCGATTGATCTTTACTCCCGCGTTTTTGCAGGGATTAAAGGAACTCCGATGCCTTCATTTTCCTCAACATTGCTTCGCAAATCCGATCCTGAAGATGCCGATTCGGAACTGACAGACGAAGATATCTGGCACCTCGTGAATTACATCTACAGCGTACCGTTTGAAGATGTCAAAGCGGGGCAGGGTGGGTCTGTTACTTCTCCAGAAGCCAATGGCAAAGAAGCCGTTGAAAAAGAGCAGAGTAAAGAAGTCGCAGCCAATTAATTTTCAATGATGAGTTTTCTAACCTTGTGACCTGATGGGGTTGTTCAAGTGAAGTGGTTTTGGTGTCTATTTTTTGCGTTTTGGCCGATTGTCGCAATCGTCCTCTGTTTGCTGGCGCCAGGTTTCGACTGGTGGTTTCCCGGTAAGGCTGAATCACCGCTCGGTGGACGAATTGATGATTTGTTCTACATGATCCTGTGGATCACCACGGTGACATTCATCGGGACGCAAATCGCTCTGGCGTACGTTCTGTTCAAAGGTGCAAGTAACACTGAGCCGGGCGCAGAAAACGAAAAAGCATGGTTCTCGCATGGAAGCCACCAGTTGGAAGTCATCTGGAGTAGTGTCCCAGCGGTCATATTGCTTTTCATCGCGTTTTATCAACTCGAAGTCTGGGCAGAATACCGAGTGAAAGATGCATTTCCTCGTGAGAGGATGGAAGCTGTCTTCGAACGGATTCATCAAGACCGTCAAAAGAACGACAGTCTGGCACTTGCAGAGGTCACAGCACGGCAATTTGAATGGCGGATCCGCTATCCTGGTTTCAATGCAGATGGAACCCTCAAAGCACTCATGCCAGACCCGCAGCCGACCGATTTGTACGCGGTGAACGATTTGCATTTACCCGCCAGTGCTCCTGTGATGATCAACCTGAGAACTCAGGATGTCCAGCACTCATTCTTCTTGCCTGAGCTACGAATCAAGCAGGATGCTGTGCCAGGGTTGGTCATTCCGATCTGGTTTGAAGCGAATCATCAGAGATCTTACCAACTGCTTTGTGCAGAACTTTGCGGTTGGGGACACTACAAAATGAATGCCCGATTCGTTGCCGAATCGGACGAAGGGTTTATCGAATACCTCCGTCAACTCGAACGAGAACAAAACGAAGATCGAGTCGACGACACACCAGACACGGATGAAGAAGAGTAACACTTCAAAGAGCAATCTTTTGAGTCTTCTATTTCGTTAGTCAATACATATTGGAGTGAGGCGGTGAGTTCAGTCGCAGCCACAACAGAAACAGCAGACCATGGTCACCACGCACGTAGTGACGATCTTCTTGCACTATTGAAAGCAGCCCCATTCTGGTCGACCGATCACAAAGTGATCGGTATCCAGTTTTTGCTTACGACACTCTTTACCTTGATGGTCGGTGGAGCTTTGGCGCTAGGGGTCCGCTGGCAGTTAGCATTTCCCTGGGAGAACATGCCGTTTTTCGGCGCGCTCGTCCCGGCGACGGCAGGTGGTCAGATTCCGCCTGAGTTCTACACCATGCTCTTTACGATGCACGCGACCGTGATGATCTTTCTGGTGATCATTCCGATCCTTGCTGGGGCATTTGGAAACTTCCTGATTCCGCTGATGATCGGTGCGGACGACATGGCGTTTCCGATGCTCAACGCCTTGAGTTACTGGTTCATGTGGCCTGCAATCGCTTGCTTCACATGCAGTTTCTGTGTTGGAGGTGGTCCTGCATCAGGTTGGACATCTTACCCTGCCCTTTCCGCTCTTGCTCAGGCCGCACCAGGTTCCGGGTGGGCTCAGAACTGGTGGTTATTGGGCGTGACGTTTGTCGGGTTCTCATCAATGATGGGGTCGATCAATTATATGACGACGATCATCAATATGCGGGCACCTGGCCTGACTCTGTTTCGGATGCCACTGACGATCTGGAGCATGTTCATTACGGCAATTTTACAGGCATTTGCGTTACCAGTTCTGACAGCCGCAGGCTTTATGCTCGTTGCGGATAGAATGTTGGGCACGTGTTTCTTTGTCCCGGCTGGACTGATTGTCAACAACGCTGACCCAACGGTTGGGGGTGGACAAACACTTCTCTGGCAACACTTGTTCTGGTTCTATTCTCACCCTGCTGTGTACATCATGTTATTGCCTGCAATGGGCATGGTTTCGGACATGCTCGCCTGCATGTGTCGTAAACCGATCTTTGGATACAAACCGATGGTTTACTCCATGTCCGCGATTGCTGGCCTTGGATTTATCGTCTGGGGACACCACATGTTTACCTCAGGGATGAATCCGGCTCTGGGGATGACGTTCATGATTTCGACCGTCATGATTGCTTTGCCATCCGCGGTCAAGGTGTTCAACTGGATCGGAACGATCTGGGGCGGGAAGCCGGAATTCAATGTGGTTTTTCTGAATTGTATTGCCTTTGTCTCGATGTTCATTGTGGGCGGTCTCTCCGGTATCTTCATGGCTGCGGTGCCTGTCGATATTTACATTCATGACACATACTTCATCGTCGCTCACTTCCATTATGTTTTGTTTGGGGCAACGCTGTTTGGCGTGTTCGGAGCTATCCATTTCTGGTACCCGAAAATGTTCGGTCGCTACATGAGTGAAGGCTGGGGCAAGCTGCACTTCTTCCTGACCTTCGTCGGCTTCAATGGAACATTTTTCCCGATGCACTTGCTCGGCGTCGCCGGCATGCCTCGCCGTTATGCCGACCCGTATCTATATCCCTATTTGGAACATTTCCTCCCGATGAACCAGTTCATGACGATTTGTGCTGCCATTATGGGCTTCGCTCAATTCATCTTGATCGGAAATTTCATCCTCAGTTGGTTCTGGGGTGAAAAGTCTGGGCGTAATCCCTGGAATGCGAATGGCCTCGAATGGGCAACTCCATCACCTCCTGGGCATGGAAATTTTGATATTCCACCAGTTGTTTACCGTGGACCGTACGAATACGCCAGCCCTGACACCGATGCTGATTTCTGGCCACAAACGCAGCCACCGGATCCAGCGACTTGAAATCACCTGATTGCATTTTTCCTCACGCTGACTTTTCCTACAGTTTACTGCACAGTTTCATTTACAGAGACTTGTTAATTTTTGATGTCCAATTCAAGTTCAACAAACTGGTTTCGCCGACTGGCCGTTTCGACGGTTTGTCTGACGATGGTGACGTTGATCTTCGGGGCATTGACGACATCCAAGAATGCTGGAATGGCATTTCGTGACTGGCCGACATCCGATGGTTACCTGATGGTGACTTATCCGTGGTTCGGAGACTTCGCGAAAAACTGGGACAAGTTTCTAGAGCATGGACATCGGCTGGCAGGCATGTTGATTGGCATTTGGTCAATTGCACTCGTCGTGTGTGCCTTCAAAACGCAGCAACGACGGACAGTCAAAACGCTTTCGATTCTTGTTTTAATCGGCGTGATTTGCCAGGGGTTGCTCGGCGGATTCCGCGTTCAGCTTGACGAGCGTGGACTGGCGATGCTTCACGGAGCATTCGCAGCAATTGTCTTTGCTCTGATGGGTGCAGTGGTCGTTCTCTCAGGGAAGAAGTGGTCCGCACCGGAACCTGAGACCGAACGTAATACGCTGCGAACGATGAAAGTTTTCTCGGTTTTGGTCGTCGCGATTCTGACAGCTCAATACCTCTTCGGAGGACTCATTCGTCATCGCGGGACCGGCTTACACGAACACTTGGGGCTGGGCGTTGCATCGCTGGCTCTCATTTTTGTGAACTTCACATTCTGTGGATTTTCAGAATCGGGTTGGCTTCGAAAATCTGGAATCGTTCTTTTGATCATTGCACTTGGACAGGTCGGTCTCGGAGCCGGCGCCTGGGTTTTCAGATTCGGATTTACCCCGACAGGTTACGTTGCAATCAGCGATTCGATTCAACAAGTCGGATTGCGAACTGCGCACACGGTTTGGGGTATCGTCACTTTCCAAGCTGCGGTCGTTCATCTGTTAAAGGTCTTTCGAGTCGGGTCGGTTTCTGAATTTGCGAACTCCGAACCGCTGCTGATGCGACGCACTAATAGCACGCTGGCGGTTGAAGGGGGGCAGAAATGAGTACTTCTGTTGCCACTCCTGCTCGAAGCCAGACTACTTCGCCATCGGATCAAATCAGTGCTGGGTACCTGGATGTCCGTTATCCAGTTTCGGCTCGCGTTGCCAGTTATTCGGAACTTGCGAAGCCACGTATTGCATTGATGGTCCTGCTTTCAATGGGAGTCGGGTATCTGCTGGGATCTCAAGGTTCCTGGCAACTGCTGCCACTTCTCAATGCAGGAATCGGTGTCTTCCTTGCTGTTGTTTCAGCGAGTGCATTGAATCAGGTCTTCGAACGAAAAACCGATGCGTTGATGCCTCGAACGGAAAATCGTCCGTTGCCGACTGGGAAACTGACAACGACTGAAGTTTTGATTTTCGCAGCCGTTTGTTCCGTCGTCTCATTCGTTTATCTCTTGCTCACTGTCAACACGCTCACCGCGGTTCTGACTGCGGCAACAACAGTTGTTTACGCAGGGATTTACACACCACTGAAAAGATACACGTCGTTTTGCACTGCGGTTGGTGCAATTCCAGGGGCTGCTCCACCTGTTCTCGGTTGGGTCGCCGCTGGTGGGCAATTGGACATTGTTGCCTTCTCGTTGTTTGCAATCATTTTCGTCTGGCAATTTCCTCACTTTCTTGCGATCGCGTGGATGTATAAAGATGAATACGCCGGTGCCGGACTGAAAATGGTGCCAGGGAGTGGTCGTCGAAAAATTGTTGGAACGATTTCACTGGGATACGCTCTGGTGCTAATTCCGGTCAGTTTGCTCCCAAACCATTTTGGGTTGGCAGGTGATTTTTACGGGGTTATTGCCGTTGTCCTGGGGTTCATTTACATCGCGGCTGCTGTCGGTTTTTATCGAGAAGAATCTCGACAGAACGCACGTCGCTTACTGTTCGTCTCACTTGTTTACCTACCGGGCGTTTTGCTCGCGTTAACGTTTGATCATTTACGATTGTTGAACATGACCACCTTCGGATGACGATGTCTCGTTTTGCCTCGCGGATCTCACACTGCGAGGCACATGACGTCTGATCGGTGGGCAATAGAATTCCTTTAGAACTGACTCGCGGCTTGATCCGCAATTGAGGTTGTTTTTCCATGTCTGACTCACACCATGCTCCTGCCATGCATATGGGTTTGCCGATTTCCAGAGCCAAACTGGGGATGTGGTTATTTCTCGGCACGGAGATCATGTTTTTCACGGCGTTCATCGGAACGTATATCGTGCTGTACTTTGGCTCCGTTGATGCGACCGGAAAATCCGCGTGGCCAACTGATACGCATGTGACTCACCTCAATATCGCCGCAGGCGGAATCAATACATTTGTCCTGCTCGCTTCAAGTTACTTTGTCGTTGTTGCTCACGAGGCAATGGCGAAGCGAGATTTTTCCCGAGCACGAAAATTTCTCATCTTCACTTTCGCACTAGCGTGTGTTTTCCTTGGGATTAAGTCATTCGAATACTACGGAAAGTTCAGCCACGATATTCTTCCAGGTCGTATTCCGGAAACGGATACGCAGGCCATCGGAAAAATGGAACTTCAAGTCGAGTCTCGATTCCATAAGCGGCTAGATTCTGTTGTCCCAGATAGCGCGATTACTGATGTTGATGGTGATGGAACTTCCGAACGTGACATGCCGACCGATCAAAGTATGGTGTACTACCAAAAAGCTGCGGCACTTCCGCAACTGATCGACAGTGCAGAAGGGACTCGCAAGGAAGACTACGAAGCATTGCTGGCACTCAATGGTCAAGTGAATAAGCTTCGTGAACAGATCGCAGGAAACAAGCTGACATACGCTCAGGCAGATGAATCACTGCATGGGATGGTCGAGGATGAACAATTTGGGAGCATCCTCAGCGGTCTGCATATGTCGACACCGATTTTGTACGGGAACCTGTTTGCTTCCGTCTATTTCTTAATGACCGGTTTCCATGCGATTCACGTCATTGTGGGGATGATTTTGTTTGCAACTGTTCTGGCCCAAGGCGATAAGTTGAGCGAGCGTTGGTCAAACTGGGTTGAAAACAGCGGACTTTATTGGCACTTTGTCGACCTGGTCTGGATCTTCCTGTTCCCGCTGCTGTACATCATTCCTGGAAACATTTAAGTACGAATTCAAGTGAAATCCTGTTAACGTAACCGACTCTGTTGCGACTAGATTTAAGTTGACGACGAAGGCCATCTCATGGACCATACACACGACGAATCACATCCGCATGTGAATTACTTGCTCATCTTTATCGGATTGTGCATTTGCACTGCTCTTTCCGTGGTATTTGATGTTGTGAAAATGGCACCCGCACTTGTTGTTTTTGCAGTTCTGGCAGTTGCCGTTGCAAAAGCATCTCTAGTGATGACGTTCTTCATGCATCTGAAGTTTGAAGGTCGCTGGAAATATATCATTTTGTTGCCGACTGCGATTCTTGGAGTCGGGCTGATGGTTGCACTCGCCCCTGACATGGCAATGCACTACTACCGATACGATGTCATGCAGTCCAGGGTTGTTGCTCCGAGAGGTGGTGGGCATGGTGCCGGACATACAGCAGAAGAGGGTGCGGAGCATGGTGGTGAAACGGAAGCAAAAGAAGCTAAGCATCACTGATTGTTAAAGTCATGAGAGAGCGCCGTTAGCCGTACACTTCAAGCGTACGCAGAAGTGCTTCGATCCAAGATGCCACGCGGCACTAGAAAGATCGATGTCGTCAGTCGAAGTCGAACAACTTGAATTTCGCTACGGCGAGCGTGTTGCGCTCCGCGATGTGAGCTTCGCTGTTTCTGCTGGTGAAGTCTTTGGGCTCCTCGGTCCCAATGGCGGTGGGAAATCGACTTTGTTTCGAGTCCTTTCAACGTTACTCCCAATTCAGAAAGGGAATGCCAGGGTCGCTGGTCACGATGTTGCAAATGATCCCGATGCCGTACGACGATCTATTGGAGTCACGTTTCAATCTCCCAGCCTGGACGGCAAGCTCACGGTTCTCGAAAATCTTCGGCATCAGGGACATCTTTATGGTTTGTCTGGTGCAAAGTTAAAACAACGTTGCGCCGAAGTGATGGACCAACTCGGTGTTGCGGACCGTGCGAAAGACTTTACGGAAAAACTCTCCGGAGGTCTCAAACGCCGAGTGGAAATCGCCAAGTGCTTGCTGCACGCTCCGGAAGTTCTGTTGCTCGATGAACCAAGTTCCGGACTCGATCCAGGCGCCCGCCACAGCCTCTGGGAGATTCTGCTCGGACTGCGAAATGAATCTAACGTCACCATCCTGGTCACAACTCATTTAATGGAAGAGGCGGACCGTTGTGATCGCCTGGGTGTTTTGGACGCAGGAGAATTGATTGCTTCCGGAACTCCGAACGAACTACGCTGCATGGTCGGCGGCGACAGTTTATTGATTCAAACAGAGAACCCAGAAACTCTCAAAGCGAAACTGCAAGAACAGTTTCAAGCCGAAGTGATTCAACTTGGAGATTCATTACGGATTGAACGTGAGAACGGTCATGAACTGCTCGCTCAAATTGCGACTCAGTGCGAAGGAGAATTTCGCAGCCTGACATTAGGAAAACCAACTTTAGAAGATGTCTTCATCAAGTTGACTGGTCGAGACTTGTCCGCAGGAGAAGACGCATGACTGCTTCAAATCCAGTGTCAGAAGAAACGACTTCAAGGTCTCCATTGTGGCTTGCAACCTGGACGCTGGCAGTTCGAGAAGTCGTTCGCTTTCTGCGTCAGCGATCTCGACTCATTGGCGCGATTGGGCAGCCGGTCGTCTTTTGGATTTTGTTCGGTGCTGGCCTGCAAGGCTCCTTTGCAATGCCTGGGAGCGAAGGCGCCGACGCGCTTTCATTTCAAGAATACTTTCTGCCAGGTGTGGCTGTTTTAATTGTGCTGTTTACTTCGATCTTCTCGTCGATATCAATCATTCAGGATCGCAACGAAGGCTTCATGCAAGGAGTCTTGGTCGCTCCGGTTCCACGGTCGGCGATTGTTCTCGGGAAAGTTCTCGGCGGAACTGCTTTGGCTTTGTTGCAAGCGTTTTTATTTCTGGCTGCCGCTCCGCTGCTGCATTTCATCAATTTAGCACCCGAGATGAATTTGAATCTCTCCGCAGATTGCATTATTGCAGCGGTGATGTTTCTGTTCTGGATTTCACTCGGCCTTACGGCATTGGGATATCTGTTTGCTTGGAAGATTGACTCGGTACAAGGTTATCACGGAGTGATGAGTGTCGTGTTGCTACCGATGTGGCTGCTTTCAGGCGCATTTTTCCCCGGATCGGAAAGTCGCTGGATGTCGCTATTGATGAGCCTGAATCCTCTCACTTACGGAGTCGCAGGTCTCAGACGAACATTAGTTGTCGATCAACAAATTCTCTCTGGATATCCTTCGATGATGGCGTGTGTGTTTGTGACTGTCGGCTTTGCAGTCGCGTGTCTGAGCATTGATATCTGGATCACAAGACGAGACCCGGCGGTGGCGTCATGAAACAGCAATTAAAAATCATTCAATTGTTTCTTCTTGCCTTTGTGTTGTTGGCGAAATCGTCGTCGGCGTTTGCACAGGAGGATGTTGTCATCAAGCCGGGTGAAGAAGTCCCGCCGACGTATCGACTCAATACATTCGATGAACCTCGGATCTGGAACCCCGACGAAGTCGATGACTTCACACTTCTTGATCAGACCGGAAAGGCTTTTACGAAGCTGGATTTGCTTGGCAAACCGTGGATTGTCAATTTTATTTTTGCGAGATGTCCGTCCCAATGTCCGATGACATCGCGAATGATGATGGAGTTCGACAAGACCGTTTCCAACGTCGACATGCGGATGGTCACAATCACTGTCGATCCGGAAAATGACACAGTTGATGTGATGGCTAGGTACGCCGAAATCTGGGGAGCCGACCCAGAGAGATGGCTGTTCGGAACCGGCGAACCGGAGCACGTTTTCAAGCTCATTCGCGAAGGGTTCAAAGTTTCAACCTGGGAGAATGTTGGGACCGCCCGCCGCCCCGGTATGGAGTTCGCCCACGACAATAATATCATTCATGTCGGCGCCACCGGAAAAATTCTCGGACGGTACGATTCGACTGATCCAAAAGAAATGTCGACACTTCGCAGGGTCCTCAAAGGCCAAATTGAGACACCCGAAAAATTTCAACCAGCAGTCATCGAAGCACGCGAAGCTCAGGAGAAGACCGTTCTTGAGTATGTTAAAAGCATCAAAGTCGATCCGCTGGAGAAACTCCCGCGGTGGGCGAAGAAATTGCCTGCGACAAATGCGATGCTCAACGGCCTGGCGACACTGCTTCTCATACTCGGTATTTCGGCGATTAAAGCCAAGCAAGTCAGGCTTCACAAAAAAATGATGCTGTATGCCTTCGGAGTTTCGTGCATCTTCTTGATTTCGTACTCGACGTATCACTACGCTTTTCATCATTACACTGGACTGCGTGGAAAACCATTTGAGCAGACCGGGACGATCAAAATCGTTTATTACTCAATTCTCATCAGCCATGTGATTCTGGCTGCATTGGTTCCGATTTTGGCCTTGGTGACAATTGTCAAAGGCTTGAGAGAGAATTGGGATTCCCACCGTCGGTGGGCAAAGGTGACTTTCCCGATCTGGCTGTACGTTTCTGTGACAGGCGTTA
>JAJDEL010000519.1 GCA_029259835.1 Planctomicrobium sp.
GGTGCTCCTGATCTGCTTGAAGACGATGGCGAATTCATCGACATCATTCTCGTTGATCCAGATGCAACGTTCGGTCCGATGCAATTGCCATCGACAATTGACCTGAATGACGATCAGCGATTGCTCTCCGCACACATCTTCCATGAAGTCGACACGATGGAAGTTGGTGTCATTGACATTCCAGAAACTGACCTCGGTGGTGGACCTGCTGTGTTGATGGGAGCCGGTGGGATTGACGTCATTACTTTGGGGAACAACAACGAAGTCTCCGGGTTTGACATCACTAGCGGTGACGCGGCGAGTGCGATTGCAGGGTTCAATGCCACCGGGTTCGATATCAACAGGAACACAATTGCTCCTCCTGGCGGATTCGGTATTGATATTGATTCTTTTGGCATGAATACTTCTGGAACCATCGCTGACAATACAATCACAGGCGCCGGTATAGATGGTATCCGCGTGATTGGAGATGACGTCGATCTCTTCATAACCGGAAATATTGTCACCGGAAGCGCGGATGATAATGTTCACATCGAAGCAACCGGAGAATTTTCTGGCTTCATTGCCGGCAACGAGTTTAACGATGCGGTCGGTGGCGACGGGGTTGACATTACAGCAGTGACAATCGATGCAAGCTTCGTTCAGAATATCGCGAACAATAATGATGAGTATGGTTTTCTCATCGTAGCTGGCTCGACGACTTCCTCACTCGATTTCTTTGGAAACACAACGAACCTGAACGGTTTCAGTGGAGTTGAATTATTTTTCACTGGTGACGCGAATTCGACGATTGACATCGACATGAACACGGCCGACGGCAACAATGGCGGAATCTCACTCGGCTCGAACGGCATGGGCGACGTCTTCGGATCGATCACGAACAACACGACGAACGGCAACTCATCCGACGGAATTGTTTTTCAGGCAACAAATCCCGCCAGCGACGTCTTCCTCGACATCACCGGGAATCTCGCTAGTGGAAACACGGGGAGTGGTATGCTTGTGAATGCTTCAAACGACTTCACCGGTAACATCATTGGCAACACAACCAACGCCAACAGCAACAGCAACGCTGGCCTGATACTCAATGTTGGGAACAACTTCACCGGAGATGTCATGGGCAACACGGCGATGGATAATGATTTACAAGGTTTGCGTTTGAACATCGACAACGATTTCATCGGCGACATCACTGGCAACACTGTAAACGGCAACAGCAACGTCGCTATCGTAGCTGGCCTGCAATTGGATGTCGACAACGATTTCATCGGCGACATCAGCAACAACATCGTCAACTTCAACGTTGAGGAAGGCATGGATCTCTTTGTCAACAACGACTTCACTGGGAACATCTTCGGCAACACAACCACCATGAACGGTGATGATGGATTCTTACTCATTATCGTCAACGACTTCACCGGCGACTTCATGAACAACACCGCGAACGACAACATCGCCGATGGATTCGATACCACGGCCGGCGGAGTTGTGACCGGAACTGTGTCACCAAATCCTGCATTAGGCAACGGTGGAGCTAACCACGCCGGTAACATCGCCGCACCATAAGTAAATCGTTGAGCTGCATGATTAAACCTCGCAGCGAAACGATGAGCCTTTGATACTCAAAACGCCCGGTCTATTTGGACCGGGCGTTTTTTTTGACGTAAGAAGGAATGCGGAGTTTTTAGCCGGACACTTGAAGTGTCTGGCAAAACATTGGAACCAACTCTACGCGAAGATCTCTTCGTGGACGTGACCGGCGACGTCGGTGAGGCGGAAGTCTCGGCCGGCGTAGCGGTAGGTGAGGCGTTCGTGTTCTAAGCCGAGTAGCGCCAATAGCGTGGCGTGGACATCGTGGATGTGCATTTTGTTTTCCATGGCGTAGTAGCCATAGTCGTCGGTGGCGCCGTAGCGAATGCCTGGCTTCACGCCGCCGCCGGCCATCCACATTGTGAAGCCTTCCGGGTTGTGGTCGCGCCCGTTTTTGCCTTGTGCGGTTGGGGTTCGTCCGAACTCACCACCCCAGAGAACGAGGGTCTCGTCGAGAAGTCCGCGCTGCTTGAGATCCGTAAGAAGCCCGGCGATCGGCTTATCAACTTCAAGGGCGTTCTTGCTATGGCCTTCTCTGAGATTCCCGTGTTGATCCCATTGAACGAGTGAGTCGCTGTGTGTCACTTGAATGAAGCGAACACCACGTTCGGAGAATCGACGAGCCATCAGGCATTGCCGCCCGAAATCTTCGGTGATGGTATTGTCGAGGCCGTAGAGCGATTTCGTTGCTTCGGTTTCTTGTGAAAGATCCTGCACAATCGGCATCTCAGTTTGCATTTTGAATGCGAGTTCAAACGACTCAATCCGAGCGTCTAATGCGGACTCTGGGCCGGAACGTTCGAGGTGTTGTCGATTCATACTGTTGAGCAAATCGATTTGCGAGCGTTGCAGGTCTTTCGACCATTTCTGATTTTTGATGTACTTAACGTTCGCTTCTAGAGACGGCTTACTGGCAACTCCGAGTGGAACTCCCTGACATGCGGCTGGCAGAAACGCCGACCCCCAATTCTTCACGCCGCCATGAGCCAGCGTTGGGCAGATCGTGAGAAAGCCGGGCAGGTTTTCGTTTTCTGAGCCGAGTCCGTAATTGACCCAGGCCCCCATGCTCGGGCGCACGAAGGCATCGCTGCCAGTATGCAGTTTGAGCAGTGCTCCGCCGTGTGCGGCGTTAGTCCCGTGAACTGAATTCAACACACAGAGGTCGTCGATTCGCTGTGCAACATGCGGGAACAACTCGCTGACATGCAATCCGCTTTCGCCATACTGTTTGAACTTCCAGGGGGAGCCGAGCAGTTTACCTGTCGGGGCGAATTGAACGCGGGGTTTGTCGAAGGGGAGTTCCTTGCCGTCGTCTTCCTGAAGCTTTGGTTTGTAGTCGAAGGTGTCCATGTGCGAGGGGCCACCTTTCATGAATAGAAAGATGACACGTTTCGCCCGCGGCGTGAAATGCTGCGGCGGTTGCGGAAGCGTCTTCCCGGCAGCGACGGAATCCTTCTGAAGTAGCGCGGCCAACGCCAAGTGACCAAATCCGACGGCGGATGATTGCAGCATACAGCGACGCGAAGGTCGGTATTCATTAGTAGAGTGTTGAGTCATGAAATCTTCCTGACCAGTTTCATCTGTGTGCATCATGTCTGTGGTTCATCCACCCTTGCCCCTCCATCTCTAGTCCCTAGACCAGTTACTGGACATAGATGAACTCATTGGAAATCAGAATCGTTTGGCAAACAATCGTCCAGGCGGAGAGTTCGTTCTCGAGCGTTGGTATAAGATCGGCTAAATATTCAGTGATTGTGGTTGTTTCCTGTGGAGTTGGCGGTCGAGCGTAGGCCTTTTCAAAGAGCGATGTGATTCTCTTCGAAGTATCGTCTGGCGAGTCAGTTTGAAGCTGTTTTGCAAGCTGTTCGGCGGCGGTGAGGACGACGTCACTATTGAGGGCGTACAGTGCCTGCGGTGCGACTGTTGATGTGTCCCGGTTGCCGTTGGCGACGGACGCGTCGGTATAGTCGAACAGAGAAAAGCCGTCGTAGAGGTTGTTGCGGATCACTGGTAAGTAGATCGAACGCTTAGTCGTATCGTAGTTCGTTTCGTCTTTCGATGTGTGGTTGAAGATAAACTCGCGATTTTTGACATGCAGCATGGAGCCGCCCATTGTTGTATCGAGTTGACCACTGACTGCGAGGAGAGAATCACGAAAGACTTCGGCTTCCATACGGAGTTGATTCGTTCGCCAGTGGAATTGGTTTTCCAGATCGATGGCAGCGTTTTTCTCATTAAATGCAGAATTCATTTGATAAGTTTTTGATAGCAGGATCAGGCGGTGAAGTTCTTTTGTCGACCAACCTTTCTCTACGAATTCCATTGCGAGCCAGTCGAGCAATTTCGGATGAGTCGGTTCTTGACCCAGGATTCCAAAGTTGTCTGTCGTCGGAACGAGTCCGGATCCGAAGTGCCATCGCCAAACTCGGTTGACCCAGACGCGGGACGTGAGCGGATGAGTTGGTGAGGCTAACCAGTTCGCCAGTTCGAGCCTTCCGCTCTGCCCTGGTATTTTCAATTCCGGCTCATCGATACAAAGCACCAACGGCATTCCGCGCGAGACATCTCGACCGAGTGAAAGGTGGCTACCGCGCACGTGAATCGGGACATCCGTCGGCTTTGATTCCGTGACGCCCATTGCAGATGGAAGCTCGGGAGCTTTGGTCTTCAGTTCTTTGAGATTCGCTTTCAGTGTTTTGAGTTGTTCCGCAACTGTCGGTTCGGCTTTGCTGGATTCTGCGGCGGGTTCAGTTGTTTCGGTGGCTGGCTCGACTTTCTTTTCACCAGTGGCGTCCACTTTGGTGGTCGTTGTCTCAACCGGCTTGGCGGCTTTTTTCGCATCTGCTTCTTGTTTCGTGAGCGCTGCGATTTCGGTTTCCAAAGCGGTCACTTGCCCATCGTGTTGTTTTTTGACTTTCAACTGCTCTGGCGAAGCGATGATGTTTTCGTTCCAGATCGCGATCTTCTTGAACGATTCCATTGTCGTCGTACTTTTGAAGATGCCTGCCAGAGCGTAGTAATCGTCGGCGCGAATTGGATCGAATTTGTGATCGTGGCACCGGGCGCAGCCGAACGTCAGACTCAGGAAGACGCGACCGGTTGTGTCGATTTGCTCGTCGATGATATCCATTTCCATCTTGGTCTCATCGACTTCCGCCAGAACCTTGGGGCCGAGCGAAAGAAATCCGGTCGCGATCAAGTGTTCGTGTTTCGATTTCTCTTCACCAGCGAGTAGGTCTCCAGCGAGTTGCTCGCGGATGAATTGATCGAATGGTTTATCAGAATTGAAAGCAGCGATGACGTAATCGCGATACCTCCACGCGTTGCCGTGTGCGACGTTTTCGTCGAGACCATTCGAGTCGGCATACCGCGCGATGTCGAGCCAGTGCCGCCCCCAACGTTCGCCGTAATGCGGTGACTCGAGTAGTTCGTCAACAACTTTCGAAAATGCTTCAGGACTTTTATTGCTGAGGAACGCCTGAATTTGCTCTGGCGTTGGTGGAAGCCCAATTAGATCGAGATACGCCCGGCGGAGCAGAGTTCGCTTTGAAGCTGGAGCGGCAGGAGTGAGTCCCTTTTCTTTCAACTTCGCGAAGACAAACTTGTCGATAGGGTTTGAAGCGTCCTCGCCAGCAGGCAATGTCGGTCGCTGTGGAATTCGAAACGACCAGTGCTCGCGAGCTTTCTCGAGATCGAACGGGATTCTTGTTTTCTTCGCAAGTGCCTCTGACTTCGGCATCGGTGCGCCCATCTCGATCCACTTCACAAGGTCAGCGATGACCGAGTCGGGGAGTTTCTCGTCCGGCGGCATCTGCAGGTTTTCGTCTTTG
>JAJDEL010000520.1 GCA_029259835.1 Planctomicrobium sp.
TTGTCAATGCCGGGACATCACAACTGAGTTCAATTTGTGGAGTTCTGGTTATCGAAGGGTCGTAAATGACTTGAGGAGAAAGTATTCTATCGGCAGGTGAAACTTCGGTCAAAGAGGCATCATTATGATTGCAGCAGTCACAGAACAGCAACGTTCGGTCATCACCTTTCAATCTGACTTAGGGTGGTTTGCCGCGGTTGTGAATGAAGAGGGTGTCGAACGCCTGCATTTCGGACACAGAACGAAGCGGGACGTTCAGACAAAGCTCTCCGAAGAGGGCGCAGAGTCCACTCAAAAACCTCCAATCTGGTGGGAAAACGCGCAGAAATTGCTGGTTGCCTTTGCGAACGGTGAATGTGTTGACCTTTCGACAATTCCACTTTCACTTCGTGAAATGACGCCGTTTCAACAACGCGTCGTTCGGTCGCTGCTGAAAGTTGGTTACGGACAAACAGTCACTTATGCAGAACTGGCAAAGCGGGCTGGTTCATCCGGCGCGGCGCGGGCCGTCGGAAATCACATGGCGAAAAATCTTGTTCCGTTGCTGATTCCGTGCCATCGCGTGATAGCCTCTGGTGGCAAATTGGGTGGTTTCTCTGCTCCACAAGGAATTACGATGAAGCAGCGATTGCTCGACATGGAAAACGAGCCCAACTCTTTATCCCTTTTTGCTGCAACAGAGTGTGCGAATCCTTAACTTTATATATGATCAAGGTTTACGCGGACCTAGCAGTTTGGGAACGACGACTCCTAGAACAAAAAGAGCGCCCACCATTGGGATCAAGACTCTCGGTTTTCTCACGATAAATAGCAGCATTGAAGCTGTCCCAACGATCCACCAGGGAGAGATATTCGCCCAGGCTGCAGCGCGACCTTTGGATGGTGCCGCGTAGTAGAAGGCTGTCATGAGAGCACCGACTCGCACAAAACTGCCGCACCAGAAGTTCTCCATTGAGTCATAAATTGCGATGGCGACTCCCGCAACCAGGCACGAAATCGCAATGAATCCGACCAGTAGTCGGTTCACTTGAGGGCGATTCTGGTATTTAGTCTGGTTCATCTTGTGCTCGAATTAGGGAGTTCTTCGCAAGTTTCCATCATAAAACAGATTGCAGCTATTGGAAATCGTCCGATATAAGTCTTGCCCATAGCGCTTCAAACTGTGGCTCAGGTTTCTAAATTATTTGATTATCGGTTTTTGCGAATGCGTTCTGTGGTCCTCATGATGTTCGCGATTTGCACGACGGTTGGGTGTGCCCACACTGCTGTTGTGGAATGCTGGGAGCCTGCCGAAATTGATGTTGCCGGGATGAGCCGAATTGTTGTGGTCGACTTTACTGGCGAGCAAGGCAATGCGATTGCGTCTTCACTTTCTGCACGTCTTTGGGAAAATGAGTTCTACACGGTTCTCGATCGATCCGAACTAGGGGCTGGAATTCAGACCGCCAGCTTTTCCGAAAATCGCAGTCTGCAGGGAATCCTCGATACCGCAAAAGCTTCTGAAGTCAATGGAGTCGTATTAGGCAGCGTCGTCGAATACCGATGCGATGATCAGGTTTTGAAATCTACAGATGTCAATGTCTTTCACGAAGATGAATCGAACGACGACTTTGAGCGTGCTGGTCTGGATGTTCAAGTTGAGTCAAATGAAGTCCTGCTTCGTGAAGGAAGTGTGACTATTGCTTTTCGATTTGTCGACGCCGAAACCGGAGAAGTTCGAGCTTCCAGGCAAGTCTCAAAGCACTTCAGTGGTCGATCACTCAATGGCAACGACGACATTCCAAGCCGAGGCGAAGTGCTGGAGATGTTGACGACGGAATGCCTGGATGAAGTTGTTCAAATGCTTGCCCCGCATGAGAGTTCATGTGAAATGAAGCTCGCGACTTGCCACTTCTGGACAAAAGGGTCAGGAGAGTTGAATAAAGGCCTGAAGTCCGCAGGCAAGGGAGACTGGTCGGGTGCCGAGCAGCACTGGCAGAATGCAATCGATGAGAATCCAGAAAATCACGCTGCCATGTTTAATCTGGCAATCGTCGCCGCCAAGCGGCAGGATTACGATTTCGCTGAACAATGTGCTTTGGATGCTCTTAGGGTGGAACACAAAGACTGTTACACGACTGGCTTGGAAAAGATTCGCGAGCGCCGCACAGCTTGGGACCGGGCAAACGACCAACGCGATGCTCGTGTTGTGAACGCTGGCGAAACATTCTGGCAATAAGACCTCTGGGGCGATCATCTTTCGACACGAACGCTTTTTTGCAGCATCAAGCGCTTTCCTCTACCATGCCCAATGGTGTACAACCAATTTCGAAATCGGATCAACCTTTTTTTGCACCATGAACTGCTAGCAGGAGGCGACGATGCGAGTCTGGCTATGTTTGGCGATGATGTGCCTCACGGCTTCTTTGGTGTTGGCTGAAGAAACGTCTTCTATCAATGACAAAATCATTGCCACGGTGAACTCTCAGAAAATCACCGGCCGCGATCTTCAATTAGACTTCTTCCTCAAGCAACTTTCGGCTTCAACAGCGGCGCCGACAAAAGATTTGCTGGTAGAACAATTGATTGATCGCGAATTGATTCGGCAGTTTCTTGTCAAACGCAAAGTGAAGGCGGACTCACGATTGCTCGAGCAACAATTAAATATGATTCGACGGCTTGTCGAGGAGAAAGAGAGCGATTTAACGACGGTGTTGGAAGCGGTTGGTCTCGATGAAAAATCCCTGGAAGAGATGTTGTCCTTGCAAATTGCCTGGAAGATTCATGTCACAAAAACATTGACAGAAAAACGAATTCACGATCATTGGAATCAGCACAAATCTCAATTCGATGGCACCGAAGTGACAGCCGCTCAAATTTTCAAAAAACTTGCATCAGATGCAAGCGACAAAGACGTTGCAAATGCGTTGCAAGAATTCAGCGCCTTAAGAAAGAAAATCGTTGCCGGAGAAACAACTTTTGCTGAGGCCGCAAAGAAAAATTCCGACAGCCCTTCTGCATCAACAGGAGGGTCGCTTGGGACATTTGAATATACTGGAAAAGTTGCCGAGCCAATTGCAGCTGCGGCATTCAACATGCAACCAGGAGAAGTCGGCAAACCATTTCGCAGCCGCTTTGGCCTGCATCTTCTTTCAGTCGAGAAACGAGTCGAAGGCGAATTAAGTCTCGAAGATGCTCGCCCCATCGTCGTCAAGAAACTCTCCACTGTGATGTGGGAAGAACAAGTCGCACGAGAACGCAAAACCGCCCGAATTCGAATTTTACCTTGAATAAGCGTGACGCAGTTTACTTTGCAGCCGTTTCAGTTTCGCCGCTTTCTATGTGAAATTCGTCACTGAGCAGAGAATCGTGAAGCCACAAAGGGCACGAAGAAAATGAGTCTAACTGGCGTTTGATTTCTCTTTTCGATGAGAGATTGATTAGAAAATGATCACGCCATTCTCACCAGTGATCAATACAAACCCCTTGACAAACAACACAGCCGCTTTGTGGCTCATTAATCATTTTGCCAGCAGCGGCGTCACTTTCTTGTCTTTGTCAATCACGAAGATTTGTTTTGCATGCGGATCGGCGACGAGGAAGCCTTCTTTGTAGCGACAGATCCCGACTGGCTTCTGCATCGGTTCCCCGTGGACGTAAGCTTCCGGCTTGGAGCCGCTTTTGAGTTCGGTTTTCCAGATCGTATTCGCATAGTTGTCTGCGACGAAAATGTGATTGTTCAATACGACACAGTGGTGCGGCATCTGAAACGGGCGATCTGCGATGATGACTTCCGTTTTGCCCTCTGTGGTGATTCTTCGAACAGGGTTCTCCAGCGTGGTCACGCATATCAATTGACCGCTCTCATCTTTCGCCAGCCCTCGCACAGCGGCGATGACGGTAACTTCTTCAGGCTTCCCTCCTGTCTTGGGGAATGACCAGATTCTCTGGGTTTCCAAGTCGGAGACGATGATGTTGTCTCCATCAACAATCAGGTCGGCGGCGATCCCAATGTAGCCCTTCGTGAGCGGGACTGGCTTCTTGTCTGTTCCGAATGAATAAACCTCTCGAGTCGCTGAATCGCCGGCGAAGACTGTTCCATCTTTGTCGACAGTCACGCAGCGAACGGCGTTCAGTGGAGTCCGAAACGTCTTCGAACCTTTAAAGAAGATTTCGAGCTTGCCGTCTTTGACGACCCAGATCCCTGGCAGTTTGCGGTCGGCGATGTAGATCGTCTGTTCGGGACCGACTGCAACGTCGAGCGGATAGATCAATTCGTCTTGTGCCTGGGCAACGAGCAGACTGTTTGCAAAGACAAGAAATGCGAAAATTATTCTGCGGAACATTATGAACTCAGTCAGGAATGTAGTCGGTAGAAAACGGGAAAAAGAAATCAATTCGTGCTCTCATTTGACGGGATTGGAAGAGTTGCTTCAAGCTCGGTCAGAGAAGATCGTCTTAAAACTGTCCGAAAAGCATCTGGAGACATCTCTCGGGTTTGGTACTTCCGGAGATATTCCTGCGAGTGCGGAGCCTGTTCGTTGCCGTGGTAGGGGTAGGACTTCATCTTCACAAACGGAAGCGGTTCAACGGTTTGTCCGGTGATTGTGTGCAGATTGGCGTCTTTGTCCCAACCGACATTATGCAGTACAAAGTCTCGTTTCCAGCCTGATTTGAGAGGTTTCTCTGGCAGAGAAAATTTCAGCGTCATCTCATCACCAGCACCAATGATCGCGAGTTGATCGTCGGTGTTTGTGATGAGTTCGAGAACGTCTCCGTAGCGAGTCAGCTTTCCAGCAATCGCTGGCCAGGGAGTGACGGAGTTGATTTGTTCGTAAACGAAATTCTCTGGCCCATGATTATTGCTGTGCTGAATTCTGGAAACACCACGATGATGCAAATCAGCGGAAGAGCAAGTGAGCGGTTGAACAACCATTGCCTCAACAATGTTCTCTGTCGAGAAGAAAATCTGATCCCAGTACAGTTCCATACTCGTTGACAAGCGGATTCGATAGTCGTCGGTTGGAAAGATATCTGCAAGGTCGATCACCATCGTCTTCGTTTTACCACCTGGGAATCCGCAGTAAGGAATCACTTCCACGAACTCACCCTGCTCGTTTGGAGCAAAAATAGCCGGGGGCTTTGGACCTGAAAGCTGAGAGTTTTCGTGAATGGCAACATTCAGTCCAGTGTCAGTCGGAAAGATCCAACCTGTGAGGAACAGAGTCAAATTTTCAGGCTTGTTGTTCAATCCGAAATCAATTTCGACGTAGCTATCGTCCGTGTAACCTTGCATCAATTTATTTTCAAAGGGCTTGGCGTAAATGTGATCTTGATTGAGCACTTCTGGCAAGAGATCACGACCGAGATGATTGCTGACAGAAACCGGTGAGCGCCTCTCTCTCACCTGATACAGGTGATGTTCTGCGATCTGAGGCGGTCCCACTTTTTCGTTGGTAAAAACATCAACATCCGCCGGATGGTCGATGGCGATCAATTCGATCTGGTCGAAGTAGGCGATCTCCCACAACTCTTCCGTGATCTGAAGCGAGTACGTTCCCTCTTTTGCCTGCAATACTTCCCCGGGAATTTTCAAGTACTCCCATGGTCGACTGGGGACAAGTTCTCCGGCAGGGTTTTGCAAGCCGATGGGTGACGCCCAAAGGAGGTCAGTCACAAAAACGAATTTCTCTCCGTTCCATGTGTAAAGGTATGGGCACGATCCCAGTAGTTTTTGTTCTTCCCAGACCGTTTGATTGCTTGCTGGTTTCAGGAAATTTTGCGGGATGCCATTCGTCCAGACAACACGAACAGCATCGGCATGTTCGAGAGTCCCGAGTCCGAATTTTGTGATCGGAGATTGCACGAGCATCTGCTGGAAATCCTGACCAGCGCGAATTTCAACAATGCTGCCGTAGCCGTAGTAGTTGTTTTTTTGACTGTCTGCGCCCCCCTCCCCTTCAACGTGTGCAGCTACCAGCCCCAAGTCCAGCCAATGATTCTTATTCCCACCTTCATTGGAAATGAGTTCTACATCTGCTGCCGAGGTCGTGACGACATCTGTATCGCCATCGGTGTCAAAATCACCAGTTGCAATTGTCCGCAGTTTGCTCTCTGAGTTTGCGAAAAGTTCTGCCGTCTCAGTGAAAGCCCCGGATGCCCCTCCCTTTAAGAAATGAACATGTCCTGCAGAAAGGTAAGCAATATCTCGAAAACCATCGTTGTCGAAATCAAGATCGAGCAGAAGTCTGCAAGAATTCGAGGAGATTTGCTTCGACCTTGGAAAGGTCACCTTGCCTGTCTGAGGAATCATCGTAAAGAAAAGTTCAATCCCTTCAGTGCCACCAGCGACGATGTCCCACGAGCCGTTCTTGTCCGCGTCGGTAATTTCGAAATCTGCTGGAGCACCTTTGGAGAACGACTCTTCAAACGCATTCCACCGAAATGTGCCGTGCCGGTAACTTTCGAGGAATCCGAGAGTGCCGTCGCTCAGGAGGAGGAGGAGGTCGATGTCGACGTCGCGGTCCCAGTCAATCGCGATGCAATCGACGACACTCTTTTCGTCGAGTACTGGATCGAGCGGCTTTTGCACGAATTCAAAATTGTTCTGGTTATTCCAATAGGAGACCTTCCCTTCTGAAAGAATGGCGAGATCAAGATCACCATCGTTATTCAAATCCGATGGAAGGACGAGAGTGACTTCAACAAGTTGTTCTAGTCTTTCGAGACCGGACACTTTCTCAATCGACAACTCACCGCCGATTGAAGACAGCTTAGTTTCGTAAATCCCAACACCTGTTGCTCCAAAGAAAATCAAATCCAGATCCGCTGTGGGACGAATCGTCGGTTTTTCTCCTTCTGGTGTTGCGGTATCTTTCCGATCATAGTCGAGGTCAGCGACAACAAAATGATCGTATGAACGATCAAGCGCGCACGAATAAATTTCAGCCCACTGTTCATCCTTTGTTGTTTTCAAAAAAACATGAAACGACGCTTTCGTCAACACCAGAACGTCAACGATTCCATCCAGGTTATAATCAACAAGATGAGTTTGTACCGGAGGATGATCAAACTGAGGAAGTTGACCCGCGGACTGAAAAACAACTGTGGTGTCCAAATTTTTGGACTTGTCAGTAAGGTTTTGAAACTGACTTTCGAGTTCACTCGAGAACTGAAATTCAACAAACTCCAACCCGTGTTCGACCAGGAGATCGCGGTCGCTCTTCGAAATGTCGTCTCCATTGATGACATTATGAATGGGAAGCAGACCAGCTTTTATGGACGCGGTGTTGCCTGCTTCCAGTGAGTCTTTCAGGCGTTGCACGAATTTTTGAATGTCGTATCCGGTTCGAACTTGAATGCCAGGCGCGAGTGGACTCAGTAATTCGTCGAGTTCGCTCACAATTTGTTCCAGCGGAGGGTTCTCTTCTCTGGAAATTGAAATCATCCATTTGATGAATCCAAAAACATTCTCAGGGGCAAGTTCGTGCAGCCTATTGAGTGCATTACGACCAGTGGCGAGCGTCTGAGGATCATGACTTGCCAGGCTGCTTTGGTTGATTTCAAACCAAATCGTTGGGTCATCTTTTGAAAGCTCCGCAGCCTTGCTCAACAACGCCACGGATTTCTCCGGCTCCAACCGTTTCTCAAAAATTCGCGCCTCCAGACGGTAGCTGACAGGGTCATCAGGAGATGATTTTCGAAACTCCTGCACCGCTTGAATTGCGGACTGAAACACCTGCTCTTCCTTTTGTTCAGACGCGCCGCCGTCAAGCTTCAAGAAAAACATCGTCTGCGCGAGGGCCAAATTTTTGTTCGCGAGGTAACTCTCTGGAAGGATCTCAGCAAGCTCTCGGAAGAGTTCAGCACTTTTGCTCCATTGGTGATTTTCAAGTTGGGCAAGCCCGACATTCCGCAGCTCGTAAATTCGTTCCAGGTCTTCGGCCTTCAATTTAGAATGGTCCGTCATATCAGGACTGTTGAAGTCATTGACTGGTAACGCCAAAAAGAAAATGACAACAGCGACGATGACTCCCAACGCCAAGCCAATGACCAACAACTTCTTTGCGTTCATTTCGATCTCGATAGCACAGGAATGAAAAAGTAAAATGGAAGTAATGAATGCCCCATGATACCTCAATTTGCGCCTTCACTCATCTGCGGAGAGAATTTTTGTGACAACGCGAGTAATTCGATCAATCTGATCTTCAGAAGGAAGAACCGAAGTGACTCCTAGTTCGCGGAGGAGATCTTCGAGTTCGTAATCTTCAGAGAGTGCAACTGCCATAACTCGAGTTTTTCGAGAAATGCTGGAAAAATGTGAGATGGAATTCGCGTCGAGTTGTTCGGCGTTGATGATTGCCAGATCACAGTGATGTGTTTCGACATATTGAAAAAAATCGTCGACGTAGGCCGTCCAGCGAAAGCTGACATCTCCGGAATTCGCAAACGCGCGTTCCAGACTTGCCGTCAAGAACGATTGCTTTTCGCAAACGACAATATGCCGAGGATTCATTTTTTCTGATCCGTCTTAATTCGGCTGTTCCAGCCAATCGGTTCGGAATTGTTTCTCCTGGTTTGCTTGCCAGTATTGGCCTGTCTCCAATTCGAGACAGGTCAGCCAGCCTCGTCCATAGACCCACGTGTCGAGGCAGATCGCGTGTCCCCGATTTGCAGGTTGACCACTCTTCTGTGAAGTGTGCCCACACACGACAATTTTCCCTGAGATGTGTGGACCGATGTAGTCGAATCGATCCCAATACAGAGTATGTTCGTTTTGTTCTTCGAGTGAGGAACCATGATAAACAGACGCATGAACGAAAAGATGCGTGTCAGTTTCGAAGTATGGCTTGAGCTGATGCTTCATGAAAAGAATATGATCCGTGGGGACATCTTGAAAATTTGGTTCGCGTTTTTGTTCACTTGGTCGATACGATTCCAACGTCTGTTGGCCTCCACAGGTCAGCCAGTGTACGCTGTTCATCTGCCCTTCAAGCGAGGCCAGCATCATCACTTCGTGATTGCCACGTAACGGAACGCAACGACCCAATTCGTATTCATCAATCACCCATTGGAGGACACGCGCCGAATCTGGACCTCGATCAATGTAATCACCCAGAGTGATCAATTGATCGTCCTGACTAATGGGAGCTTGTTCCAGAAGAGTTTCCAGCGCGTCCCAGCAACCGTGGATGTCACCAATGGCGAAAGTTGACATGCCCGCCGTCCCTTTATGCGCTAGAGATGATTTCTTGGACTTCTTCACTTGTGTAAGGGGTTTTCAACCTTGCGCCAAACTGAGAAACGATCTTCCCTGCGGCACGAGAGGCAAGGTGTCCGGATTGTTTCCAAGTCAATCCGTTTGTGATTCCGTACAGCACTCCGGCAGCGTACATATCTCCCGCACCCGTTGTGTCGACTGCGTCAACAGTCACACCTTCGATCGGAATCGCGTCCCCTTCGTGCATTAAGAGAGAGCCATTCCCCCCCAACGTCAGTGCAACATTTTCCGCGTGATCGTGCATGAATTGAGCGCAATCAACTGCGTCATGTTTACCAGTCAGTGCTCGCGCTTCATCAAGGTTACAGAAAACGAGATCGACCGGTCCTTCAATCAAATTCCAGAACTCATCTTTGTGGTATTGAATCAGAAATGGATCACTGACAGTGAATGCAACTTTCACTCCATTCTTTTTTGCCAAATCGATGGCATGCAGCGCGGCTGAGCGTGTCGGTTCTTGCGTAAAGAGATACCCTTCGACGTAGATGTATTTCGACTGGAGGATCATCTCCTCATCGAGATCGTCCGGTCCGAGAGATGTGGACGCTCCCAGGCACGTTAACATCGTACGTTCGGCGTCATCTGTGATGAGAATGACACAGGTGCCGGTTTGTCCGGGCGCTGATTCGACATTCACTTCGACTCCACGTTCCTTCATATCACTTAAGAAAAATTTCCCAAAGTCGTCTGAAGCAACTTTACAGCTATAGGCAGCCGTACCACCGAAATCCGCGATTCCCATCATCGTGTTTGCGGCGGAGCCGCCGGCACAGCGAGAGATATTACTCTCGGAGATTTCCAGTAACACCTCGGTTTGCACTGCATCATCGACAAGAGTCATGATTCCCTTCTGGAATTCAAGACGCTTCAACATCTCCTC
>JAJDEL010000053.1 GCA_029259835.1 Planctomicrobium sp.
TGAATTCGGTGATCCTGGGGTTGAAGAACTTCAGGAATGGTCCGGGACAATCCCGCAAGCGCTACTGCGAATGAATGGTGAATTGTCGCAGGACTTAACCGGCAATACTCCCTTCTTTGCGCCAGGACGAATTTCAGCGTCAGCATCCACTGCTCAGAAAAAAATTGAGACAATCTACCTGACTAATCTCACAAGATACCCTACGGATATCGAGCAAGAATATTTTCAGAAACGTTTTGAAGAAGACAAGTCGGGAAAGGTTGTCGAGGATTTGTACTGGATCCTCTTTAATTCCCCAGAGTTTTCCTGGAACCACTAAGAAGGTCAATGGGCTAGGGATTGAGGGGCAAGGGAACGAGTAAAACTTTCTCAATAAGATCGAGACCATAATCATGATCCATCATCGTTCTTTTCAAAACTTATTCGAACGAATCACACGGCGACAGGTCTTACAGGTCGGTTTGGGAGCGGGTGTGTCCTGCTTACTGCCGACATTGAGTGCGCGTGCAACGGAGAAACGTGGCAAGGAACGTCCGAAATCACTGATCGTTCTCTGGATGGCAGGTGGGCCGAGTCAGGTCGAATCCTGGGATCCGCATCCTGCTTCAGAAGTTGGAGATACGGTTGGGAAAATTAAGACGACGGTCCCGAACTTGCAAATTTCTGAGCTTCTGCCGCAGATGGCGGAGCAGATGCACAACGTCTCTTTGATTCGATCAATGGTTTCCGAAGAAGGTGACCACGAACGTGGAACATATTTTGTTCAAACAGGTTACCGACCCGTTCCTGGAATCGTTCACCCTGCGATGAGTGCTCTGATCTCCAAGCACCTTCACAACGGGGATCTCGAAATTCCGCAACATGTTTCCCTGGCGAGCGGTGACGGATTTGTTGTCCCTCGCGGAGGTTATCTGGGGGCACAGTACGACGCGTACCGGATATTCGATCCAGGCCGCAACGTTCGAAATATGAAGTCCTCGGTTGATGAAAAGCGGCAAGTCCGTCGGTTGGAAGGGTTGGATGTTGTCTCGGGAGTCTTTGGCAAGAACCGTCCAACTCAAGCATCCAAAACTCTACACCAGGATGTGATAGAGAAAGCGCTGACCATGATGTCCTCGGAGCAACTCAAGGCTTTTTCGATTGACAAAGAATCAAAAGAAACGATCAACAAATACGGAGACACACGCTTCGGTCGAGGGTGCCTTGTCGCTCGTCGGCTGGTGGAGCAGGGGGTCCGCGCAGTTCAAGTCGTTCTGAATGGGTTTGACACGCACATCAACAACCTTGAAGGACAAACAAAACAATTCCAAATTCTTGACCCTGCGTTTGCTGCTCTCATTTCCGATTTGAAAGAGCGAGACCTTCTCGATTCGACGGTTGTGCTTTGCCTTGGAGAATTCGGACGGACACCGCGGATCAATCCGCTCGAAGGACGTGACCATTGGCCGATTGGTTTCTCGTGTGTTGTCGGCGGAGGAGGACTCAAGTCCGGTCTTGTGATTGGAGAGACTGATCCAAACGCTGCGAAGGAAAAAGACAAGAAAGTGACGGAACGTACTCCGCCAAAAACTCCGGTGAGCATTCCCGAACTCTATTCAACGATTCTTACGGTCATGGGACTCGATCCTTACGAAGAAATTCAATCCCCAATCGGTCGCCCGTTCATGCTCAGCGAGGGAGACACAATCGACCAACTCCTGCCAGAACACCTTCTGTAACAAAACGGGGCACGTTGCAAAGTACTCGATTGCGATACTCTCTTTTACACTTTGTCTGCCTGTGTCCACTCAATAAGTCGATTCAGAAGCGTTTTAGCTTCACCTGAATCGATTGCGTGTTGAGCCTGTTGGACTCCGGCTGTCAGCGTGTTTACTTTCTGGCTACACAACAGAGCGGCAGCGGTATTCGCAACGACGATATCTCTCGCTGGACCACTTTGCCCGGCAAGAATACTTCGAATGACATCGGCACTTTCGCTTGGAGAGGATACGCTTAGTTCATCAGGTTGGCATTCATTCAGGCCGAAGTCTTGCGCCGTCCAGGAATGCTTCTCGACATTTGAGTCTTGCACTTCCCAGACAGTCGTCGTTCCCCATAAGGCAACTTCATCGAGCTGATGGTTCCCGCAAACGACAAACGTTCGAGTCGTTCCGAGTTGGCTCGCGGCTCGCGCGATTTTCTCTGCGTTGTGATCATTGTTGGCACCAAGCAATTGAAACTCCGCAGTTGCCGGATTCGTCAAAGGACCAAGAAGATTGAAGATTGTTCGGATGCCGAGTTCTGCTCGAACCGGCGCAACGTGCTTCATCGCTCCGTGAAATAATCTTGCATAGCAAAAGCAAATTCCAATTTCGTCAAGGCACTTCCCGGCCTGTTCGGCTGTCAAGCTTATATTCACTCCGAGAGTTTCCAAGACATCTGCTGAACCACTGGAACTGGAAACACTTCTGTTCCCGTGCTTGGCAACTGGTTGTCCGCACGCCGCGACGACAAGTGCTGTCGCCGTACTAATGTTGAACGTGTGCAGTTTGTCGCCACCGGTTCCGCAGGTGTCAATCAGTCCTGTCTGCGATGTTTGAATTTTCAAGGATCGACCACGCATCGCTGAGGCAGCGCCTGCGATTTCGGTTTCCGACTCGCCTTTCATTGCCAGAGCGG
>JAJDEL010000521.1 GCA_029259835.1 Planctomicrobium sp.
TGCACTGACTGAGAATCACATCGACAGAGGAGTTCAAGAATTTGCAATCAGCCACTTATATGATCTTCTGGGGGTCGATGCTGCTCCGTTGTTAAGAAAACTTCTCATGCAAAACGGGGCGTTGATTGGTTATTGTGTGCAAGACGAATTTGAAGAGATGGGAATGGCAGCGTTACCCGTATTCTCAAAAATGATCCAAGACGAAGAACATCCAATTGGGCAATGCATCGCAGTTCGCTGCGTAGGCCGCATTGGTAGCGAGGCATCCGAGATGGTTCCATTCATCGTCAATTTGCTCCGCAAAAACATGAGCATTGAAAATAGCGAGCATCTCGTGTCCTCAATTGTATCTGCTTTGGGAGAGTTTGGTCCTTCCTCGAAGGAAGCTCTTCCACTACTTCACAGACTGCGTCGTCAAAGATTGATAAAGTGGAAAAGCGCCGAGGCAAAAACACGTTACTTAAATTCCAATCGACCAGCATCGGGAAATGGCACAACTCCCGAATTTAAAAAAACTTCGTTCTTCGATGAATGGTACCCCGAGCGATGGGAGCACGAACATATTGTTGAAGTGATCGAAAAGATCGAAGGCAAGGTTCAAAAATGAGTTTGAATAAAGAATTATGAATCGAGGTATCTGACTCGATTCAGTAAATGACCATTTAGTAGGATTTTTTATGTTTTTAAGATTTTTGCTTTGTTTGCAATGTATGGCACTCTCTACGACCATCGCAGATGACCGTCCGAATATTCTGTTCTGCATTGCGGACGATGCGTCTTATGTTCACTTTGGGGCATACGGGAACACCTGGGTGAAGACGCCGGGGTTTGACCGTGTTGCTCGCGAAGGGATTCTCTTCAACAACTGCTATACGCCGAACGCAAAATGTGCACCGTCGCGGGCGTGCATACTGACAGGGCGCAATACTTGGCAGTTAGAAGAGGCGTGCAACCACATGCCGTTCTTTCCAACGAAGTTCAAGAGCTACGTCGAAGCCCTCGGCGAGCATGGTTATCATGTCGGTAAAACGATGAAAGGCTGGGCGCCTGGCGTGGCTGTGAATGAAGATGGAACTCGTCGAAATCTCGCCGGACCGTCTTTCAATAAACGCAAAGCGAAGCCGCCTGCGAAAGGAATCTCCAGCAACGACTACGCAGGCAACTTCGAAGATTTCCTGGATGCGAACAAAGCTGGCAAGCCGTTCTGTTTTTGGTATGGCTGTGTGGAACCGCACCGACGCTACGAAGCAGGCAGCGGCGTTGCCAAGGCAGGTAAAAAGCTGAGCGACATCGACAAAGTTCCGGGCTTTTGGCCTGATAACGAAACGGTCCGCAACGATATGCTCGATTATGCCTACGAGGTCGAACACTTTGATATGCACCTCGTCCGGATGCTGGAGTTACTGGAGAAGAAAGGCGAACTCGACAACACGCTCGTTGTTGTGACTTCGGACAACGGGATGCCGTTCCCACGAATTAAAGGGCAGGAGTACGAACTCTCGAATCACTTGCCGCTGGCTGTGATGTGGAAGAATGGAATTCAAACTCCCGGTCGTAAGATCGATGATTACGTGAATTTCATTGACTACACGCCAACTTTTCTTGAAGTTGCAGGCGTGCGGCAGGATGATTCAAAAATGGCTTCGATCACTGGTCGCAGCCTTGTGGAGTATTTTGACAACGACAAGCAAGGCGTTGTCTTCAAGGAACGAGATCATGTATTGATCGGCAAAGAACGGCACGATGTCGGTCGCCCGCACGATTGGGGGTATCCGATTCGCGGGATCGTCAAAGACGGTCATCTCTATTTACACAACTTCGAAACAACTCGTTGGCCTGCTGGTAATCCTGAGACCGGTTACCTCAACACTGATGGCAGTCCGACAAAAACTGATGTTCTGAACATGAAGAGATCGGGATCAAACACTTTTTACTGGGATCTCTCGTTTGGAAAACGTCCGCAGGAAGAACTCTTTAATATCAAAGACGATCCAGAGTGCATGAACAATCTTGCGACGGCGTCTTCACATATTGAATTGAAGGAACAGCTCAAGAAACAACTTTTCGCAGAACTGAAAGAGCAGGGCGATCCGCGATTGAACGGCGTGCCTGATCGATTCGACAACTACAAAGTTTCCTCAAAACCAAACGCGAATTTCTATGAACGTTTTATGCGCGGCGAGAAGCTCAAAGCTGGGTGGGTGAACGAAAGTGACTTTGAGAAGAAGTCTGTAGAATAATCACAATCATTTTTTTGCTGGACACTTAAAGTGTCCGGCAAAACAGCATTTATTTAGGATTCACCATGACTCGACAACTCATCACAGCATCTCTTCTACTTCAATTGTGTCTTCAAACGTCTTCCGCGCAGGACTCCGTTACCCCGACCGGGGATGTGCTGCCGAAGACAAAGAAGCTTGAACTCGAAGAGCCGCTCGACGTTGTCATGGTTCGCGGGATTAGTAAGTTCGCGGAACGTGAGTTACATACCGCCAGAGAACGCCGCACCGCTCCGTGGCTCGCAGCAAAAGACCCCAAAGCAGCAACTGCTGCTGCGCGGCAACGATTGCGAGAGAACATTGGGGCGGTTGATCCAATTACGGCTGATCCTTCTCCTTGGTCCAGTGTCAGTCCCACTGGCATGCAAGGAGCTTTTGACGATTCAGGGGATTTGGTCACTTACAGTAATCTGTTGCGATGGGATGTGACGGAGGGAATCAGCGGAGAAGCTCGACAATATACTGCGTCCTACAAATCTCCAAGTGGACAGGCAGTCACTCAGCAAAATCCACCGATCATTATTCTCCTCGCAGATCCTGAATTGGACTCCAATAACACGGCTGAGAAAAATCTTCCACAACGTCTTGCTCACATGGGGGCTGTGGTCAATCAAATTGTCATGGTTGATCGGAACACGGACTATTCCGGTCACTCGGACATCAAGCAAACGAACATGACGCACCGCGAGTTCGTCTACCGTCTCGGTTTCAACATGGGACGGCACGTCATTGGCTATGAAGTCGAACGAACTCTTGCTTTTATTAACTTGATTAAAAAACAAGAAGTACTGACGGATAGTGATACTCCCGTTATTTTAGTTGGTACAGGTGAAGGTGCCGTCGTTGCACAATACGTGGCTGCTCTTGCTCCAAACTCGATAGATGCTGTCATTTTGAACGGCTACTTCAGTTCACGTGAGAATGTCTGGGAAGAACCCATTTATCGCAATGTCTGGAAGCAACTGACTGAGTTTGGCGATGCAGAGATCGCCAGTCTGATTGCTCCGACTCCGCTCATCATTGAGGCTGGAAAGGCTCCAGAAATAGATGGACCTCCTGCTCCGAAACCTGGTCAAGCCAAAATCGCCGCGCCAGGAGTCATTGATTCGCCGAGACTGAAAGATGTTCGCCAGGAGTTTGGGCGAGCCAAAGGATACTACGCCAAAGCGAACAACGCAGGGCAATTACACCTCGTTGAATCTCCGAAACAGGTCTGCGGACCGGAGACGATTAAGATTCTTAATGAATCACTCGGCTTGAAATTAAAGATGCCGACCGAAGCGGCGATGAACGCATTGAAGGTGCCAGAGATCAATCCTGAAGTGCTGCAAGGACAGCAAAAACGTCTCATCGACGAACTTGTCCGGCACACGCAGATGCTGCTGGCTCGCAGCGATAAAGTGCGAGCGAAGCTATGGAAGGATGTGGATCGTTCCAGTGTTGAAGCCTGGGAGAAGCAGGCGCCGAAGTATCGTGAGATGGTTTACAACTCGTTCATCGGGAAGCTCGATCCTGCAACAGTCGGCCCGAATCCCAGGACTCGAAAGGTGATCGATGAGGAGACGCATGTCGGCTACGAAGTTGTCCTTGATCTTCATCCAACTGAGAAATGGTCCGAGGATGATCCCGGTGTTTTCGCAGGCGGGATTCTTCTTCTACCAAAGGATTTGAAGAAAGGCGAACAACGTCCGGTTGTCGTCTGTCAGCATGGGTTGGAAGGTATCCCGATGGACACGATTACGCTCGATGAAGCGAACCGCGCGTTCCGCGCCTACAAAGGGTTTTCCACGCAACTCGTCAAACGTGGCTTCATCGTTTATGCCCCACAAAATCCGTATCGCGGGTACGATGACTTCCGAGTTCTTCAGCGTAAGAGTAATCCCCTCGGTCGGTCACTATTCAGTTACATTATCCCGCAGCACCGACAAACTCTTAAGTGGTTGGCTTCGCTCGACTATGTTGACTCAGCTCGAATTGCATTTTATGGATTGAGTTATGGTGGAAAGACGGCTGTACGTGTACCGCCATTCCTGGCAAATGATTTTGGATTCTCAGCCGAACTGGACATTCCGTTCCGCAGTGATTCGTTTAAGATCGATGGTCCGAGCAAGAAAGGTGAGCCGGTTGAACTGGCTCCTCCCGCTTATTGCCTTTCCATCTGTTCGGCGGATTTCAATGAATGGATTCGTAAGAATGTTTCGGCGGAGGATCGGTACTCATACATTTATACCGGTGAGTACGAAATCTTCGAGTGGAACATGGGGCATGTTGCGAACTATGCGGAGTTGTCTTGGTTGATGGCGCCGCGACCGTTTATGGTCGAACGGGGACACGATGATGGTGTCGCGCCGGATGAATGGGTTGGCTGGGAGTTCGCGAAAGTGCGTCGGCATTACGACAAACTCGGCATTGGCGAAGATACGGAAATCGAGTGGTTCAACGGTCCGCACACGATCAACGGGCAAGGGACATTCAGGTTCTTGCACAAGCACTTAAACTGGCCGGAGCCGAAGTAAGTGTGCGAGACAGAAGAGTACTCGTTCCCCCGCTTTTCAAGTCTGTCAGCATCGTGCGGGAAAGGCGACAGTAAAAACCCGCACAATGCTCTGTCAGTGAAATAAGTCGACGGATGCCTGTCGGCCCGAAGGGCCAGCTTTATGTCAGCCCAGGGCGAAAGCCCTGGGGTTTGGTAAAATCAATCGTATTTAACCCCAACGGGGTGGCCCTACGGCAAGTGACGAGTCCCTAAATTAGAGCCGTCCCATTAGGACTTGGCTTGCGGTTGTCATGCTCACCCAGGGCGGCACTTCGTTCTGCCCTGGGCTAACATAGAGTCAGCCCTTTGGGCTTGTAATGCATCAACGACAAAGACGAAGAGTCCGGCGAAATTTCAATGTCTTGGAGAGGATTGCATTCGAGTCTCTCTGAGACTCGAATGCGGAGCATCGCCTCGTGATTCTCGGACTCGGAGGAACCGAGCTACGAAATTTCTACACTGCAAGCGAATCGGAATCCGCATTTCGCGCTGCGAGTTCATGTACGGTTGCCATGAGACCGGCGACGTCTAGACCGAGATCGGAGAGAAGTTCACCACGTTCGCCATGTTCGATGAATTGATCCGGAATTCCGAGGCGGCGGATGTTCGTTGTGTTGAGACCGGCATCGTTCGCGGCTTCGAGAACGGTACTGCCGAAGCCTCCGCAGAGTGTATTTTCTTCGACGGTGATGACGAAGTTCGTGTCACGCATCGCTTTGAAGATGACTTCTGTATCCAGCGGTCGCAGGAACCGGGCGTTGATCACGCCGATGTCCAGACCATCCTTAGCGAGTCGATCGGCTGCGGCGACACAGTTCGGCAGTAACGCTCCGAACGCGACGAACATGCCGTCCTCTCCCCAGGTGATGACTTCCGACTTACCATATTCAATCGGAGTGACTTCGCGCTCCACCGATTCGGCGGTCGTCTTCGGATAGCGAATCGATGTTGGTCCATCGTGTGCGCTGCAAAACTCAAGCATCGGGGCGACGTCTTCGGCATCACCTGGAGCCATGACCGTAATGTTCGGGAAGACACGCATGTAGGAGACGTCGAATGCTCCGTGATGCGTGGGACCATCAGGACCGCAGATGCCAGCTCGGTCGAGGCAAAACGTGACTGGCAAGTTCTGAAGGGCGACTTCCTGAAAGATATGATCGAAACTGCGTTGCAGGAAGGTGCTGTAAATATCGACGACAGGCCGCATGCCGGATTTCGCCATGCCTGCTGCAAAGGCAACAGCATGTGCTTCGCAGATTCCGGTGTCGAAGAAACGATCCGGGTAGTCGGTACGGATTTGGTCGAGCTTATTCCCCTGACACATTGCGGCAGTCAGTACGCAGACACGTTCATCCTTTTGCATCATTGAATGCAACTTTTCGCTGACAAGATCGGTGTAAGCCGATTTCGATCCTTTCTTTTGAAAGACGACTCCGACTTCGTTATCGCGGCTGAATGGGGACGGGGCATGAAACTTGACCGGGTTTTCCGTAGCAGGTTTGAATCCGTGACCTTTCTCGGTGAAGACATGCAGTAAGACCGGCCCTTTGACTTCCTTGACCATATTCATTGCTTTACGAAGAGCGCGAAGGTCGTGTCCATCAACCGGACCGACATAACGGAAGCCCATCGCTTCGAACATCATTCCGCCGTGCAGAAATGTCTTCACGGCGTCTTTGAACTGCCCAACTTTCTCAGCGGCAGGTTCCCCAATCAACGGGACCTTGTTGAGCAACCAGGAAACGTCCCGTTTGAGTCCATTATAAAATGGTGCGACACGAGCTTTGTCGAGATAGGTCGCTATGCCACCAACACGCGGACAGATCCCCATCTGATTGTCGTTCAGAACAACCAGCAAATCTTTGTTCAACTCAGTCGCATTATTGAAGGCTTCGAAGACGATTCCAGACGGCAATGCACCATCGCCCAGAACAGCGACCGCTTTTCGACCATCCTCCGGGTGCAGCAAGTCGTCGCCCGCTTTGAGTCCGAGAACAGTGGAGACACTCGCTCCGGCGTGGCCTGTCATAAAGAGGTCATAGTCACTCTCCGCCGGATTGGGGTATCCCATCAACCCACCTTTGTGGCGGATCGTATTGAATTGTGGATAGCGTCCTGTAATAAGTTTGTGCGGATAGATTTGATGACCGGTGTCCCAGATCAATCGATCTTTTGAGAAGTCGAATGTCAGATGTAGCGCGAGACAAAGTTCAACAACGCCTAAATTGCTTGCAAAGTGCGCAGGTCGATCCGCAACGACTTCGCACAGAGATTCTCGAATTTCTCCGGCAAGTTGGTGCAGTTGGTCTTCAGAAAGGCTTTCCAATTCCTTGGGAGAACCAATCATTGGTAGAAGTTGATATTCCATTAGTGGTCTCTCTCGACGATATATTTTGCCAGGGCTGCGAGATGGTTTCCGCGTTCACCGAAGTTGGCAATCGCCTCGCAGGCCTGTTCGATTAACAAGTTTGCTCGTTTGCGACTTTCCTCCACTCCGAGGAGTGCTGGATACGTCGACTTTCCGTGGTCGGCGTCTTTTTGGACGTTCTTTCCCATTTTGCTCGAATCACCGACCACATCCAAGAGATCATCCGCAATTTGGAACGCTAATCCAACCGATTCGCCGTAAATCTTGAGATTATTTAGGGTTTCACCGTTTGCACCGGCTAGTCGACCGCCCATTAAGAGAGGAGCAGTCAGCAGTCGCCCGGTTTTTCGGCGGTGGATCGCCTCTAATTCTTCCAGAGAGATGTGCGCCGCGTCTTCCGCTTCCAGGTCGGCTTGTTGGCCCCCGACCATGCCTTCCGCACCGGCAGCAGATGCGAGATCGGCGATGCACGCGACGGCGACTTGTGGATCAGAAATTTCCTTTGCGAGCGATTCGAAAGCGAGCGTCAACAGTCCATCGCCAGCGAGAATCGCAGTCGCTTCATTAAATTGAATGTGATTTGTCGGTCGACCGCGCCGCAGATCGTCGTCGTCCATCGCTGGGAGATCATCGTGGATGAGAGAATAGCAGTGGATCATTTCCAGTGCAGAAGCCGCTGGCAACGCGTCTTTCGGGTCACCTCCACAAGCTTCGCATGCCAACATTGCAAGACAGGGACGAATTCTCTTTCCAGGAGCGAGTAAGCTGTAACGAATCGAGTCGAGGAGTTGCCGGGGACAGTCATGCGAAAGCTGAGAATCGAAGTTCAGGCGTGCCTCGATCAATGATCTCAAGTGAGAAAGATGAGAGGCAAGATCCGGACCATCGATCATAGTGATGTACATTCACGAACAGGGAGAGAGAACGACATTGGAGCGGAATGGGGAAAGTTCCTCAAGCCTTGGGAAGGTCAAGGGGAAATCGTTGAGCGTATATTGTTGAGGCGTTGAGGAAAGTTCGACACTTCAATCCTCACTTCCTCTTCATCCAGACTGACCAGCCGAGAGGGCCTTGGATACCGCCGGCGTCTTCGAAGTGAAACGGGCGGAGGTGCAAGATCTCGAAGAGTGGTTCAAACTCTCGTCGGACATTTTCTTCCGCGACACGTGGCGGGCCGCCGCTGGATTCTTCGTTCGGATTCCCGCAAAGGCAGAGCATGTGACTGCCGGATTGAGTGACGTTTCTTAACGTGTTGAAGTAACCATCGAGATCGACTCGTCGGCAGCAGTGGTAGCAACCTCGGTCGAAAACGAAATCGAATGGTTCGCTGTCTGCTCCGAAGTTTTGGACGTCTGCTTCGCCCCATGCGACGTTAACACCAGCGCTTTCGGCTTTTCGCTTCGCTTCTTCAACTGCCTGAGAAACGCAGTCGACACCGGTCACTTGCCAACCTTCCTTTGCAAGGTAGACGCAATTCGTTCCGGTCCCGCAGCCGAGTTCAATTGCTGTTGTTGGCTGAAGCTTTGCGTCTGCAAGTACGTTCTTCAATTCCTTAGAAGCAAGGTCCGAATCCCAGGGGGTGTTGCCGGTGCTGTACTTTTCGTCCCAGTTGCGGTCTGTTTTTGCAGTTGCCACGGTCTCTCCTCAATAAATCACAAGCTCTTTGGTTTGCCGGACACTTTAAGTGTCCGGCTAAAGATTGCAAAACGCTAAGTCCGACTACTCAGCTTGTGTTTGAAACGTCGCTATGAGTAATGCTCCCCAGCCGATGAGGAAGAAGACGCCTCCGAGCGGGGTGATCATGCCGAGTTTGGTTTGACCTGTCAGAACCAACACATACAAGCTGCCAGAGAAGAGCAGAATTCCGAGGAGGAACGACCAGCCAGCGATATTGACAGTGCGACCCGAAGCCGACATCGGCAGCAGTGCAACCGCCAAAATTGCCAGGGCGTGGTACATTTGATACTCGGCCGCTGTTTTGAAATCAGCCAGATATTTATGCGCTGCTGGAATTTCGGTGCCGAGAACTTCTTTCGTCTTCTCGCCATATAATTGAAGCAGACGATCTTCTAACCCATGAGCTGCGAATGCACCGAAGACGACTGCCAGCAATCCCATGATTGCGCCAACACGGAGCCAGTAGTTTGATTCTTTAGACATGAATATCGTTCCAGGATTGTTCAGACGTTAAGTTCTGATAATTCACCACGGAGACACGGAGAGAATTGCAAGTGCCAAATTTCAATAATCTGTCGTCAAACAATCTTTCAGTTGAACACCTGAGAAAAGAATAACTTTTGAAGCGGCACCTCTTCTTCTTTTCTCTGTGTCTCCGTGACTCCGTGGTAAATAAATTCTTATGAGTTGGTGAGTTCCTAATGGAATTGGAATTCTCAAATTTCAATCTTTGCGCCGAGTACTTTCACGAACTCGGCGATCCAGGCAGGATGTGCTGGCCACGCCGGGGCAGTGACTAGGTTGCCATCGACATAGGCTGAGGCGATATCGATCTCTTTGAATTTACCACCAGCGAGAGTCACTTCTGGACCACATGCTGGATAGGCCGTGCATGTTCGACCTTTGAGAATGCCTGCGGCAGAGAGGATCTGTAATCCATGGCAAATTGCGGCGATTGGTTTGTCTGATTCAGAAAAGTGACGCACGATGTTGAGGACTTCAGGATTTAATCGCAAATACTCCGGCGCTCGACCACCGGGGATAACGAGTGCATCGTAGCTGGTAGCGTCGACTTCGCTGAACGTTGCGTTGAGCGTAAAGTTGTGGCCCGACTTTTCGCTGTAGGTCTGGTCTCCCTCGAAATCGTGAATCGCGGTGCGCACCTGATCGCCTGCTTTTTTGTCTGGGCAGACCGCGTGGACCGTATACCCCAGCATTTGCAGCATCTGGAACGGGACCATGATTTCGTAGTCTTCAACGAAATCGCCAGCCAAAAGTAAAATTTGTTTCGCCATCTGTTCTTCCATTGTCAATCAGGAATGAGTCGCGAGGCAGTATAGAACATCTGAATGTTTTCTGTAGCCGGTAGGGAACAGCGACTCACAGATCAAACGTGAACGTCTGCCGCAACAGCCGAAGAGTTGACGCCAGGATGGTTTCTGGTTCGCGACGAATAACCGCCTGTCCGGTTTGACCGAGTGCGAACTTGTTGCCCCCTTGAATGCGAACGCGAACTTCGTGGATCGGTTTCGCCGGGCGAATTCTGCCATCCTGGTCGGCTTCGAACGGAATCAAATTTAATCCCATCAAGATCGGTGGAACGGATTCAATCGGCTGGGCGGCAATTTCGACGACTTCTCCAATGAACTCTCGCCCAGCAGTTTGAGATGTCGTCAAACGGACCGGCATTCCGGCAGCAAGAAGAACAACTTCAGCTTGATCAAAATATAAAACTGCATCGTAATTTAAAATCGTTGCATCGTCTTCAGAAGTCTCTGCGACGCGGCAGAGCATCGTTCCAGCCTCAAGCCAGGCACCTTCGTTGCTTGCTTCAAAAGGTTGTCCCACTCTCAGAAATTCTGGATCGTTCGATTGAGGTAATTGCGTCACATCTGAAGGGATTAAAATTCCAGATTGCGGAGCCGTGAGTGTTAAGCGTTCGAGTTCGGTCTTTTTGGTTCGTAGTTGTTCTTGAGACTCAAGCAGTGAAGCTTGTGCAGAGGGTAATTCTGCTGAAGCAGAGAGATCGTTGACCTGCCTTTGCTCGAGCAGCTTGATTCGTTTCTGTTGCTGCTGGACTGTTCCTTGCAGTTCAAGGAGTTCAAATTGCAATTCAGGGTTGTTCAACCGAGCGAGGGGTTCGCCTTCCTTGACTGAAGTGCCAGGATCAACGTTGATGAATTTCACGCGACCTGCAGTGCTGGTAAAGACCGGGCTGCTCTGGGAGGCTTCAATAATGCAAGGTGCTGCGAGCCGACGCGGCAATTCAATCATCAAAATGCCGTACACACATGCAATTGCCACAGTTGTTGCGATCCCTGTGCGGATCATTCGCAGCCTCCCTTGGTTGTGAAGAACTTTCACATATGTTCTCAGTCCCGTCAACAGTCCGAAAATTCGCTGCGAGAGAATCACCGCACCTAACACGACAACTGCTGCTTCTAGGCCATACGGTTTCGCGAACTGATACAGCATCCACAGAATCGCAAAGACCACGACCCAGATATAGAGACCAGAAAGGAGTCCGTAAGTGCCAAGGAAGATTTTTGAACCAGATTGCCCCCGAAGTGGATCAATAGTCCGGATGCCAAAGAACAGCCGCGCGAGCCAGGCGCGAACCAGTCCTTGAGACCGACTCCGCAGATTCGGGACGCCGACGAAATCCGAAAGGATATAGTACCCGTCGTAGCGGAGCAGGGGGTTGCCGTTCAACAGGATCGTGCTGAACGAACTAATCACCATGACATACAGACAAACAGTATGCAGAGCCCCCGGCACTGACCAGAACCAGAGGTACGTACAGATCGACGCAATCACAATTTCGACGTACATTCCGGCACCGGAAATTGCGATGCGGTACCAGCGATTTTTCAGCAACCACGCATCGGATACGTTGCAATACAGACAGGGAGTGAATGCCAGAAGCAGCACACCGAGTTCGTGGCATTCTCCACCGAATCGTTTGCACGCAAACGCATGTCCCAATTCATGCAGGACTTTGATGCACGCAATCACTGCGATGAACCAGAAAAGACGGCCTGACTGCAAAAAAGTGCTGAACCGTGGCAACTCCCGATAGATCGTTTCGTACTCCGCAAACGCAATCATCATGGCTCCAAAGAGCAAAGTCAGACTGAAGAGAAGACATACAGGAGAGAAAAAACCGCTCACGAACGGCATGAGTTTATTCAGAAAGCGGTCGGGATCGATTCCTCGGAAGCGAATCGCGAGGATGCTCGATAGTTTTTGTTTTCGCGCGGACGACTTCAGTCGACTGGCTCGGTTCGCGATAGAGGACGAAAATCCAAATTTGTCAACAAGCACTAATCCCTGCGAAAACAACCGTTGCACGAAGTTCAGGACTTGCTCCTCGGTCAGGTGCCTCGGAGCATGGCTCGCGTAGTACCGTGACTGAATTTCCGCGACAGACGTTTTTCCATCGAGGTGTTGAAATACAAAGTGGTCAGCGGCTCGCAGTTGAAAGAAGCGTTCAGAAATTGGGTCCTTCACGGTCCAGAGTGGATTCTGGTTCGTCCCTGTTTGAGCAACGATGAGATCGGTTCGCAACCGAACCGGCAGCGGTCGAGTCTCAGCAAATTGTGTCTGAGGAGAATTCATGAACTACGGGGCAGGGCTGTTTGGGTTTTCACCTTCGAGAGATGAAGTCACCTTTGCCGCAACGACCATTGACGGACGTTGTCCTGGTTTTAAAACTCCATTCGGATTCGCCAGTTCCGCCCAGATTCGATACTGACCTGTAATCGTGTCGATTTCAGGATCGACGAACGTGATCGTTCCTTCAATTTGCTGCGTTTCGTCTGTGGGACTCACCGGATTACTGACTAGCACTTTCTGCCCGATCACGACATTGCCTGAATCACCGTTAATGAACCCTTCGGCACGTAATCGGTCCATGCGAATGATGCGACAGAACGATTGGTCGGGATGCGCTCGCTCTCCAGGTTGGTGTTCGACTTTCACCACGACTCCATCGATCGGGGAACGAAGTTGCCGTCGTTCGAGATTGTGTTGCGCAATGTCCAGTTCTGTTTCCTTGAGACGGACTTGAAGAAGACTGTATTTCTGGTCGTGTTTGGCCTGCTGGATTTTCAATTCCGCTTCGTCGCGCGCTAGCTTAAGGCGGTCGATTTCTGTTGCCGAAACGGTGTCCTTGTATTTCAGGTTCGACTTCTCTGCGCGGGTGACCTCCGTCGCTGCAACACCGAGGGCTTTGACGCTCAGTTGCACGCTCAGATCGTTGTCTGCTTTGAGTTTTGCCATTTCGAGTTCGGCCCGAACTCGCCGCACTTCAAGCTCAGCATCGGTTACATCAAGCACTCCAAGAATATCCCCTTTTTGGACAACATTGCCAGAATTGATTCGAACGTGCTGAACAATGCCAGCATCGTCAAATGCTAATTCAACGTCGTCGATCAGCGAAATGACGACTGACTGCACCGGAATTTTCGTCTCTGGGATCGCTTGCGAGGGAGTCGATAAGACAAGAAGAATAAGTGATTCGAGCATGGTCAGTCCCGGTCTGAAAGATCAATTCGATTCGCTACCTGAATGAAAACGAATTTGAGAATCTGATTCTCCGTAGATTTTAATGATTCAAGATGAAACCACCATAGACCTAGGGCCTGGTCAAGGCTTGATGTTGGGAAGGTCCACAGAATTGAAGTGCCTGGACAAGTGTGACTAGGTGTTTCTCATTTTCGAATCGCGTAGAGCGCGTCATAAGATCGCAAGTAGAGTGTTCCGTTGGAAATGACCGGTGATGCTGTGATCGGTTCACCGAGATCGTTCTCGGCGACGATTTCGAATTCTCGTCCAGCCTTGAGGACGGTGCAATGCCCATCTTTCGCACACCAGATCAGGTGACCATCAACGAGAGTTGGACTCGAACGATGCTGTGCAGTGTGTGTTCGCTCGTAATAAAGTTCTTCGCCAGTTTTCAGATCGACACAGAAAACGCGACCATCTTTACGGCACATATAAACAAGCCCATCGTGAACAAGTGGAATGGAAACATCAGGAGTTTTATCCGTCGACCAACGCACGACCTCTTCACGCTGAGTCGAGTTGCCTTGCAGAGCGTCTGAAACTTTCAACGCGACTGATGGACCACGTTTTGCCGTGGGAATGATGATAGAACCAGCGACAACTCCCGGAGACGAAACGAATCGGAACGTCGGATCATGCTTGCCAGGATTGAATTTTGAAGGGCCGTTCAAACCTTCGAACCGCCAGAGTTCCGTTCCATTCTCTAATGAGTAGCCTGCTGTGAAATCGGCCCCGTGGGTGACCAGAAACGCATCTTTTCCGTCGTCATACATAAACGGAGACGCATAGGAATGCTTGCATTCAACCTCTGCTTGACTCGGTCGGTCGACTGACCAAATTTCTTTGCCGGTCGCTTTTTCCAATTTGACAACTTTGCCGACGATGTAATCTTCGCGTAATGCCCCATGAATCAATTGCAGATAGATCGCGTCTTTATGCAAGACAGGTGTGGATGTCATGCCAAAAGCAATGTCGAACTTTCCGTAACGCTCTTGTGCGTTGAATGCCCAGACCTTCTCACCTGATACCGTATAACAAGCGAGGTCTCCGGTCCCGAAGAAGACCCAGACGTGCTTTCCATCGGTTGATGGAGATGCGGAGGCCGAGTTGCCTTCGCTGACGCGGGCATTTTTGTTGCCGGTGGCGACTTTCTTTTTCCAAAGCTGCTTTCCATCGGTGGAGACCGAAAGCAGCATTAGGTCGTCTCCTTCCGCCGATGTGAGGAAAATTTGATCGCCCCAAATGACGGGCGTCGCGCCTGCCGGACCGGGGAGTTCGAGTCGCCAGGCGACGTTCTTTGTCTTCGACCATTCGAGCGGAATACCGGTTTCCTTCGAAATCGAATCCCCATTCAGTCCCCGCCACTGCGGCCAGTTTTCGGCATGCAGAGTGATTGGAAGAAGCACAAGAGCAAAAAAAGCAAAGCGGTTTGTCATCGTGAGAGTCTCTTCGGAAGTGGTCACCGGGATACGATTTCATTGAGTAGAACTGAGTCTCGCACTTGAAGAGAAGAGCGTCAATGCAGGAGCGGTTTGTTTCACGATTCAATCAATTTGCCGACGGGTGGCACGCTCAGAGTGGAGCGCAGCGGAAGGATGGGCGTGGCGGATTCCAGGAACAGCGTTATTCTTGGCTGAGTAATGATGTCCTTTCTGTTTGAGTTGAAAGCTCATTGAGATAAGCACCGCCAGTTATTTCCCGTCAGCTCAACGCTCACCACGCCCATGACTCCACTTCGTTACGTGCTGGGCGTGCCAGCCGTTCTGTGAACACATCGTCCCACAAAAACACTGGCAGAGCCAGTAGCACACTCAACTTTTCAATTCACGTCAGTGTCACCCGGCGTTAGGATCAACGGAAATTTCCCGGTTCAATTGTTTTCAGCGGAATCGCCTCAATCAACGCTCGTGTGTAGGATGCGGATGCAACTGCTGCGTATTTCTGCCAATCATCGCCTTTCTGAGTATCGCAATAATCACACACACCTCGAACAACCAAGTAGCCTCGTTCCATATTCCAAGTTGCATCTGCAATTCCTGATGCTTCCATTTCTACCGCTTTGGCTGAAAACCTGTCTCGCAATTCATCACGTTTCTCAGGACGTTTTAGCAATTCGTTGGAAGAGGCGATAAGCCCTTTGAACACTCGTGGATAACCAGACTTGCGATGCGAGTCTTCTGGGTGC
>JAJDEL010000522.1 GCA_029259835.1 Planctomicrobium sp.
CAATGACAAGCAAGCGGGGCATCTTTCAGTGTTCCTAACAGGTTGTCGAATTATCAGCAGAAGGGAGGCACAGTTTGAAAATTGCCCCTCCTGCCGGATGATTGTAAGCAGTCAGTTTTCCATGATGATCTTCCGCGATGCGTTTGCAGATATTCAGCCCCAATCCGATTCCCTGCTTTCTGGTTGTAAAGAATGGCTGGAAGATGTCCTCGGTCAGGTCCTCAGGGATTCCAGGGCCAGTGTCTGAAACGAGTATGCAGACCTTCCCTGGTGATTCACTTTTTACAGCAAACGTCAGCGTGCCGCCTTGTGTCATCATACTCAAAGCGTTGAGACCCAGATTTAGCAAAAGTTGCTGCAATTGATCTCGATCCGCGTTTAAAGTGAGTTCAGAGACTCCTTCTTCAACACGCAGTAAAACGGATTGTTTCCCCGCTTGGCCTTCTAAAAGGCGCACTACATCGGGAACTATTTCTTTAATCATGAGATGATTGCGTTCAGTCGGTGCCGGTCGAGCAAAGTCCAGGAGAGCATTCACCGATTGCTCCATCCGACGAATCTGATTTTTGACAATCCGCAAGTCCTCATTAGACATCGAGGACTTGTCATTCTCGGAGCTAGAACTTTGTACCAGCATTTTAATCGCGGCCAACGGATTGCGAATTTCATGAGCCACGCCCGTCGCTAACTGTGCGAGCGTGGCCATCTGTTGGGCACGCATGGCTTCTTGTTCTCTTGCTGCTGCAGTCCGTGCGGCTTCGGCTCGTTGCGCTTCTGTGAGATCACGAATGACAAGGACCAAATCTGATGATTCGTTGTCGTCAAGCCGTCTGATCGAAACAGAGGCAGGAAAAGAATCTCCATCACGTTGTTTTCCGTTTGTCCCAACAGCCTCACCGATATTCGTGGAATCTAAGCGAATCTCCGGTAGCAGATCGGTAATCAGAGAGTTGAGAGTGCTTTTGGCTTGATGGTCGAACAGAACTTCTGCAGCGGGGTTGAACGAAAGAATGTGGCCTCTGGTATTGATTGTCACGATTCCCTCGCCGGCATTCTCCACAATCGCACTAGAGAGGGCTTGTGCTTCCAATGCGATCTTGCGGAGAGGGCTGATGATAATCCACCAGAGAAGCGGTGCGCTCATTCCTGTGAGCAGCGCGGCATCAATAAGTGCAGCTTGAAAATCCGACAGATTATCGGGAAGCATCCAAGGCAACAGAAGCATTACGACTGCTTCGACCAAAAACACAACCAACAGCACCAGGGAGAGTATCCGCCAGGGCGTTCCCAGAAGCCTCAACAAAATTTTGTCGCGGGACTTAACCAGTGATCGTGAGTTGCCGCGCATCATGGATCCGAGTCGGTGGGGTATTTCATGATCTGTCAGGATGGTAGACATACCGTAACGGGAACCTCCAAGAATATGAAATATGACTGGCAACTACGACCACGTAAAGCAGAAAGCATCTTTCGTACCGAATGAAGCTGCAACCAGTTCCATTGCCACCTTCCCTGTTCAGTGACAGATAGACCTCTCGATTTCGCCCTTCAAGCTGGAACACTATGTCAGTGTTTATCTGGACCGAATCTGTCCAGAAGTGGAAAGAGACTGTCCACCTTCGTGTTTTCTTTATGTCGTCTCTTCAGATCGAATCAGTGATAAATTCGCTGTCCAGGCTGTCTAAAGCTCTCATGAAGGTTTTGGCATCAAAGCTGCGTAACGAGTTCGAAACGCCCGACTTTCCCGACACCAAGGTTTCGCTCATGTCAGAAGTTACAGTTCACACCAAGGCCAAGCTGGTCTCGATCAAAGTGCGAGTGATGGTTGGGCTTATTGTCTTCACCACGATTGTCGTGGGAGGGTACTTTGTGCAACACCTAGGAAAGGAATCAGATGTTGAAGACGAAGTCGTTGAGACAAGAGAATCAACAGGTTCAAGTGATGTTATTACTTTACCAGAAGGAAAAATGGCGAAAGCCAACTTTGGTACCGAGTTTGTCGAGATGCAAGAGGTCGACCATATACACACAGTCCCCGGACGACTTGCCTACGACGAGGCACTGCACATTGAAGTCAAAGCCCCTGTCTCTGGCGTACTTCTGGATGTTCTTGTGAAACCGGGTGATGTGGTTCAGGCAGGTCAGGTGTTGGCGATCATTAATAGTTCTGAAATTGGACAGGCGCGAGCTGCCTTACTCAATAATGAGGCAAAGTACCAACTGACGTTGAAGCAAATGGCCCGCGTGCAAGAAGTGACACAAAACCTGGAAAAACTGTATGAGCTGCTAGGCAAGGATGTCGCTATGGACGAAATCGAAAAACAGTTTAAAGACAAGACTTTAGGCACTTATCGTGAACAGGTTATGTCTGCCTACGCGGAACGGTTCCTCGCAAAAAAAATGTACAGTGCTTCAAAATCATTAAGCGAATCTGGAGCGCTGTCTATGAAAGTACACTTGGAACGTAAAAAAGATCTTCATGTGACCGATGCCCGCTTTCGGTCGATACAAGAAAGTACCGTCTATGCCAGCAAACTGAAAAAGCAAGAATTGGAGATTGAGTTAGCAGAGGCAGAGCGTCAGGTGATGATTGCGGAGAAGCACCTCCAAACTCTACTCGGATCTGTCGAGGAAGAGACCAAATTCATGACCGGTGATTCTCTCTCGAAAACGGAGATTTGTGCACCATTTGCAGGAACTATCGAGTCTCGATTTCTCGCAAGACTTGAACGCGTCCGGCTGTCCGACGTTCTGTTTGTCCTCGCCAATACACAATCGCTGTATGTGTTGGCAGACATTCGTGAAAACGATTGGTCTGTCATGTCGATCCAGGCAGGTCAGGAAATCGCCGTTGAAGTTCCTGCAATTCCGGGGCATTTGTTTACGGCCAAGGTGCATTACATCGGACGTGTCGTTGCCATCGACAGCAACTCGTTACCGCTGGTGGCGACAATCAAAAACAGTGATGGCTTACTGAGGCCGGGCATGTTTGTTCGAGTTGAAATCCCTATGGCAGAAACAGTGAATGTCGTGGCTGTTCCGCAAGAGTCCGTTTTGCAACATAAAGATGAATCATTCGTTTTCGTGAAAGTGAACGATCATTCCTTTCTGAAAACGGATGTCAAAACAGGAACGAGCAATGAACAATGGATTGAGGTCACCGATGGACTCGAATTGGGGCAGTCGATTGTTTCACGCGGTGCTGTCCTGCTGAAATCAGAACTGTTGCTCGCTGGTGAAGAGTAAGAAGTTCTGACACACACACACACACGATGCATGCCCGACTCCTGATGCAGTTCCATCTGCCTCAGCCAGACACACACTGTTGAAAGCGTTGCACCATGCTGACTCGCCTAATCGAAATCTCGCTGACCAATCGAATGCTGGTGCTGATTCTCGTGTTCCTGATGGCCTGCGGCGGAATGTATTCGGCAATACATTTACCGATTGATGCAGTTCCGGATATGACCAATGTGCAAGTGCAAGTGGTCACCGAAGCTGGTTCTCTCTCACCGGTTGAAGTGGAACAGTATGTGACATATCCCGTCGAGGCCGTCATGGGGGGATTACCTGACGTCGAAGAACTTCGAAGTGTCTCCAAGTTTGGCATTTCTGTTGTGACAATTGTCTTCGAAGAAGGGACAGATATTTATCGGGCGAGACAATTGGTTACTGAACGATTGTCCGACGCAGCAGATAGCATTCCCACCGGGTATGGAACACCAGCGATGGGGCCGCTAACGACAGCTTTGGGAGAAATCCTTCAATTCGAGGTTCGCAGCGAGACGCATTCTCCGATGGAACTGCGGACGATACTGGAGTGGGATGTCGCTCCCAAGCTGAGAGAAGTTTCCGGTGTCACAGAGATCAATACCCATGGAGGTTTCTATAAGACATTTGAAGTACAACCCGATCCAAATCGGCTGGCAAGTTACGGGATTCCACTCGAACTCTTGTTTGAAAGGCTGCAACAGAATAACGCCACAGCTGGGGGCGGATACGTCGTCCATAATGGTGAACAACGTTTCATTCGTGGCGTTGCCTTGCTCAGGAATGAACAGGACATCCTGAATGTCGTTGTTCGACGCGAGGCAGGCGGAACACCGATTCTGGTCAAAGATATTGCCGAAGTGACGATTGCACCGATGACTCGACAAGGAGCAGTCACGCGAGACGGTCGAGGTGAAGCGGTCACT
>JAJDEL010000523.1 GCA_029259835.1 Planctomicrobium sp.
GCGATCTGAAATTGTTCGCTGAAACCTTGTTGAGCGAGACCTTGGAGTTCCTCTGGCAACTGGCGAATACATTTGGCGATCAGCTCTTCTCGCTGCGGCGCGGCGGCAACTTCTCTCAGAGCATAACCAGCGATTCTGCGCACCGCACTTGGCGTTTCGCCGTCCTCTTCAATGGCCTCAAGTTCTTTGGCACAAGCTGAAGTCCCGCACTGCCCAAGTGCCCAAGCAATGCTGTAATCGAGCATGGAATTGCCGGTGCCGAGCAATGCAACAAGGTATGGTTCGGCTTGCGGGATACTGAGTACCCCACAACTCCAGACCGCTCGGGAAATTTTCCAGCCACTCTTGGAAGAATGTCCTTCCATCACGCGAGAAAGAACAGCTTGCCTGAGCGGGTCGAGTCCCGGTTTTTCGTCTTCGCCAGACGATGATTCGGATGCGGCAATGTTCTCGTCAGCGTTTCGGTAACCCTTGTCACGTTGGCTTCGCACCAGACGTTCAAAGACTCGGATAGCATCGGCTTCAGTGACAGCGACCGGAGTACAGGTTCCTTCGTTGACCAGACTTGAACCACGGTGATAGCGGAAGTTGACAACAAACTTTTCTGGCCCAACTTCACAGAGATCAATTTCGTAGAATTGCGAGTTCCCTCCCTGAATCAACTGAAGTCGCTCTTGCCGTATCAACTTCATGCTCGCGTGTCTCCATGTCCAAGAGAATTAAACACGTCCCTGACGATTTATAGCTGTATTCGCTGGGGCTCTTCAAGTCGCTGAGAAACTTTCCCCTAGTATTGTGTTCTGATTGAGTTCACTCACTGGATGCAAAAAACTTGAACACCTCTGAACTGGAGAATTGAAACGATGAACATTGCAATTTTAGAAATCTAGCTGCCAACAGTGCAGGAGCGATGTTTCCCATGTCACGAATTCTTTCAGTGCAGACTGTGATTCCTAATTGACCGCCACTTTTCGACTTTGAAGAAGCTTCAAGCCGCCCGTCGCCAGTAGTGTTTCAACAGTCCGCCAAGTCTGGTCGAACAGGCAACGTCCGTCAGCTCGATGGTCTGAATTTCTTCGGGATGTTCACTCCAACCCCGTGGCAGATTCTGTCTGGCTGAGTGACCGCGCTCTTTGTTGTACCAAGTTTGTGCTTCGCGGCAGATGTGGTAGAGATGCTTTTAGAGACGACCACAAATTTATATAAGACTTCATGCTTCAATGTCTGCACAACTCGTTCTACGTGAGCCTGCAGGGCGGCTATTGGGTTGGTTTTGCCGACGCGGCGCCGCCGACACGGTGGACGCTCGCATTATAGTCGGCTTCGAAATGGTGATGCACTTTCAATCAATCGACAGCCGCGTGCCCCCACCGGCAAAACTCCGGTTGAGCGGCGACTCACGGTTTATACCAAACTCCCAAATGCGAGCGAAGATACCAGTCTGTGGCAGCCAAAAGTCCAAGAGGAACGAGATCAAGCGTAAACGTAGCGAACGCAAACAAGCGCGCCCAGAACAAAGGCGACCGCGGCATGGAATCTGTTGATGTCGATGTGATGAACCAAGCCTGGCACTCAGCCAATGGACACAAGCCACACGATGGCAGCAATCACAACGGCGTTCTGCTTCCCTTTGCACTTCAGACGTCCCATGTCGGCAGTGTCGCCAAACACGATAAACTGTGTTTCAGTCTCTACTGCGGACGAGGCGACGGTATTCCTGCGGGTTTACCGCCTCAACAGATTGGATGTCGAGAACTGCAATCCACTGCCAATGGTTCCTGGCGTCAAGTCCAAAACAGATTTGTTCGTCGCGAAGACTGGAGAAAGAGATACCGGGGGCTCTTTCGATTAGCACTGTGCCGTTCTTCAGTGTGATTTTCGCGGCCTCCCACGCTGGTGGTGAAACGATCTGAAGCAGCCGTCTGAGCAGGGATGTTGTTCGCTCGTCGTCGGCACGGGTGATGACATCAAAGACAAACCGAAATGCGATAACTGTCGTGGTGTCGTCGTGCCTGTAGACGCCTCCCTCCGCCCAATGCGCAAGTTCAAAACAGCCCTGATGATCGATCGGGACTTGATAGCCACTGCCGTACACGAGCTTGAATGGCTCGAACGGATCGGCGTTAAAATAATCCAGGATTTCCGGTGGCCGCATCAATAACAGGCCAGGCGATGGATGTCTCATTCCCGCTCTTTCCTTAACTGACGGTCTTTCAGGGTCAATGGATTCGTCCTTGGTTGGGGTGATCGATGTTGGATTACCAAACAGTTTACCAACGAAAGCCCGAGGGCCATCGATCTTCAGTGTGACGCCATTGTGGGCGAGCGCTAAATCGCAAACGCGATTCAAATCGCTCCGCATTCCAACACGAGGCGACTCACGAATGATAGACGAAGTCAACCGGTTGCGACTCGTCTTCCCTGACTTTGCACTCCTGAAATCCTCGGCGAGTCTAGCGGCCTTCTCGGGCGAGAAGAACGCTTCCAATTCGTGTCGTCATATTCGGGATTCGCCCATTCAATTTGATCGCCCAACGGGTAGCATTCCCGACTCCTTCCCTCATTCGGACGTAACACGTTGGGCAACTGAGAATTGATTATACGTGAACGATCATTGATTGAAAGACGAAGGCGTGCCCGAAGGGCCTTTGCGGCAGATGCTGTGTTGGCCGTCAATCCGCGCTAACACTCCCTCCAGTCGTCAGTCGGGACAAGATCGACATAGAAAGTCGGATCGACGCCTGTTCTCAGTGCGAAGTACATCAATCGTGCCGAAAGTGACATGCAGAACCCACGAAGATTTGGAGCGTGATCCCTCCGGTATCTTCGGCAAACAGCACCTCGATCATCTCGTGGCTGAATTCGTTGACTACTACAACCACCAGCGTAATCACATGGAACGAGACCATTTGCCTCCAATTCGCGAACTGCCTGAAGAAGTCGAGAAGTTGTCATTGAACCAAGTCGAGGTGAAATCTTATGTCCGTGGACCGGTCAAATCGTTCGAGCGAAAAGCCGCGTAGGACTTCTCGAAACGCCTCCTCTTAATTTTCAATCTCCTCACTCACATTGTCCATTTCTGAGTGGGAGGTGCATCCATATTCTCGCAATATTAATGGCTTCAATTCTGTTACTCGGTGCTATTGTCAATTTTCCAAACGGAACTCCAATTCAATCAACGACTTAACTTTAAAAACATCTATTGAACAGGAGGGAATGATCCGGTTTATTAACCTCAGGAGTTGCTGGTAGTCGTTGTACAATGCTGTGCTGACGCGTTTTGGGCTGGCGGAGATGGTGGATTCAATTTGTCGTAGACCTTCACCGCAGTCATCGCTGCGAGAACACATGAGACACAGAATCCGATGATTGCAATGGTGATGATCCCTTTCGGAATGCTGCGTTCGCCTTGCAGTTCTTTGCGGGTTCCTAGATAGATCAATGCTGCTGCCAGTGCAGGAATGCCAAGTACAGTTAATGCCTGGGCGATCATGATGAGGTGCACGGTGCTGCCTTCTCTGGCGAGAGAAGCAATCGCGACCAACATCCCGACGAACAATGCGATGGCAGTCAGGTGCAGCGGCCATTTGTCTCGCAGGCTGGCGCCTTTGCCAATGGAATCGGACATCACTGTTCCACCAATCATCGCATTGACGAGAAACGAACTCAAAGCACCTGCCAGGATTCCCAGGCAGAAAATGACTTTCGCCGCCGGGCCAAACAACGGTTCCAGTTGGCGAGCAACATCTCCGACCGATGACAGCTCAACCGGGTTGGGATGACCGTAGAAGACGCGCCATGATGTGAGGAGAATCATCATTGTGACACAACCGAGGAGTGCAATACTCA
>JAJDEL010000524.1 GCA_029259835.1 Planctomicrobium sp.
AAAAACACCTTCTCCGCGAGCGTTCGCGTTTTTGATGAGGTGCTTGATTTTAATTGATTCTGAATATCTTTCGTTAAGAGTTCGGAAGATGTTTTTTTCTCCGCGACGGATTGCAAAAGCGAGAGCGTGCGATCATCTGACCGCAGCAGGCCTTTGATTGCCAGTTGGCGATTATGGGGAGTGAGATCGGCGAGGTGGGAAATCAGAGCGTGTGTGGCAGGTGGGTCCGGGACGTCGACGAGTCCACTGACTGCTCCCATCTGAAGTTCGCTTTGCTTTGCGTCTGCAAGGTAGCTGACGAGTTGTTCGCCGCTCTGGCTCCAGCCGTCCATGGCGACCATTCGCAATGCATCGTAACGAGTTCCGGAACGCGTTGACTTCTGGTCACTCATTTTGGATGCCTCAGTGAGTGCATGTTGCCAGCGATTTCGAAATTCTCGGTCGTTGCCGATCAGTTCTGCGATTCTCTCATGCGGCCACACTCCGATTTGACTGATCCCGTTAATGACACCTCCTCCGATGACGACTGCTTGCCAGTCTTTCAGCGGGGCACCGACAGCCGGCAGAGAAACGAGAAGAACACTTTCGAGGTCTTGGGAATTGTTTTCCTTGCCTGCGGCGATGGCAACTCGCCAGATCCAAGGGATACGGCGGTATTCTTCATCAACGTCATTCGCTGGTAAATTCGCAGTGAGTAAACGAATGATCTCTGCGGGTTCGCTGAAATTGTCGTTCAGGAACTTTTGACGCTGCTCTTGAGGAATTGCGTCGTTGAGAATTTTACTGGCAATCGCTGCAGGTGATTCGGTCGTTGTTTCTCCGGATTCGTTGCGAGTTGTGATCAGGGCGAAGAGGTCGGCGAAATCCTGAGCCGTCATTTCTTTTTCCAATCCTTCTGGCATCATGGATCGACCGGTGTTTTTGATGACATTGATTTCGCTGCGGGGGACGATGGTTAGCTTCGCCTCTTGCCCTTTGATCGTAATCGATTCTCCATCTTCGGCAGCGAGAATTCCTTGCAGCACGCGACCATCGTTGGTTGCGACAACATACACGGCGAAACGCTGGTCGACGGCCGCATTCGGGTTGAGTAGTGATGTGAGTAAAGCGGACCAGGCTTTGTTACGAGATTCGCTGAAGTCGGGTCCGACTGCATGTCCGGTTTCGCCTACTTTGTGGCAAATACTGCAACGCTTTTTGTAGACCTCGATTCCTCGCTGCGGATCTCCCGTGAGAGAGAGCGTTGGGCGGTATTCTGCAATGACTGCCGATCGTGGAGCCGATGTTGAAGACTTGAGAACAGTTTCAGCATGCAAGCGGACTTGGTCATTGGGATGTTGCAAGAGTGACTGCCGACGTGTTGCATCAAGAACGTTTGCTGCGATGTCATTCTTTTGGATTTTATCCAAGAAGCGAATTGCAGAAGTTGGTCGACTCAGCATGAGATCCAGGATTCGCTGTGTTGCGCTCGGGCCGAGTGTCGACCAGTTCGCGAGTAACAAATCTGTGATTCGTGGGTCGGAGGTTCGATCGAGGATGGAAATGATTCGCAATTGCAATGCAGGCGATGATTGCGATCCGAGATGTTCTGCAAGGAGTTTTAGGTCGTCGTCGAGAGAACTTGCTTCCAGTCCCAATAGCCCAGCGGCAGAGAGTCGCCGGTTCTCACGCTGTTTGACATCGGAGAAAACGCTGCGGGCCGTTTTGATTCTAGTCAGAATACGTAATTGTGATTCTGCGCCGAGCCATTGCTCTGCTTTCTTTTTGTCTCGCCAGACAGCGACGGCGACTTGTTCAATCATTGATGCGTGGTTGGAAATCGTTGTCTGACTTTCCGGAAGCAGAACTGCCAGCAGCGGCTGCAAGGCGTCTAATTCTCGCGAAGCCAAGCTGATTGAGAGTAACGGCTCTAAAATTGCCGGGGATTGCTTTTCGTGATCGATGACTTTGGTAACAAACTCGGCCCAGTCTTCTGAATCGACAGCCCGAAGAATGCTGAATTTGAGATGCCGGTCTTGATATTGTTCCCGGTACAATTGAGCCAGCCACTCGATGGTTCGAGAAGAACGCTCGTTGCGTAATGCTTCAACGAGTTCTCGAATAACAAATAGATCTTTTTCATCCCGTAAGAGTTCGAGAAGTTTTTCCGAGTGGGGGACTTGGTCTCTGTGTTCGGAGATCACGCGAGCAGCTTGACGACGAGTTTGAGGTTCTTCACTGCATATATTCTCTCGAAGAACGCTCTCCGTTAGTGCGCCAAAACGAGCGAGTGTCCACAGCGCTGCCGAGCGTGTTGCGGTTGAAGCATCAGTAATCGCCAAAGACTTCAGCGCTGGGATTGCACTGTGATCAGCGGACCACAAGAGAAGTTGCTGAGCAAGATCACGCCGAGTTCCATTTGGAGAGCGAAGGACCTCGACAAGTTCAACCGGGGACATCTTTGAGAGATTCGGGACAGGTCGTCCGGAACGACCTTTGCGTAAAATTCGAATGATGCGTCCCTGATCTTCGCCTGCGCGGATGTCCAGTTTTTCGCGGAACTCTTCCGGAATCCAGCGAGGGTGTTCGATGACGCCGCGCGACATATCCGCGATCCACAGACCGCCATCTGGACCAGTACGAACTTGAACTGGTCGAAACCAGTTGTCGGTCGACGTAATCAATTCGGCCTGTTCTTCTCCCGGTGCGCGGTCTCCCTTGAATGTTAATCCGTTCGGTTTCAAAACACGGCGATGCAGTACAAGATTTACCGGCTCACAGACAACCGAATTGCCTTGCAAGTCGTGTCCGAGCCAGTCGTCTCGATAAATTCCCAGTCCGCAGGCCGCCGTCACCTGCCCCGCTGGACCGGAGAGTTTGAAGCGTTGGTAGTCGGCAATCTCCGGGTAGAGCTTGCGAACTTCACCGCTTGGAACTGACGTGATGAATGGCGGCGATTTCAAACCTGGGCGAGAATCATCTTGCAAAAGTGGATAGTGCCAGCAGGGCTGCCCGTTACTGCAACCGAACCAGTCTCCGTTGTCGTTGCGGACGCGCCCTTGTTGAGAACGTCCGGTCAGAGGCTCCAGAATTCCTTGGTCAGGATCGATTCG
>JAJDEL010000525.1 GCA_029259835.1 Planctomicrobium sp.
TTATCTCATCCCGGAAGGGACTCCTTGCCGCTTTCTTGAAGCACTCGGCATCATGAACGCGGCAGGTCAGGTGCGGCAGTCACGGCAAAAGAAATTCCGGCAGATCAATCGCTATCTTGAAATCGTCAACGACATCTATTCGAAATTGCCAGCCGATGGACCGCTACGCGTCGTCGATTTCGGTTGTGGCTTAAGTTATTTGACGTTCGCCGTGCATCATCTGTTGAGTGAAATTCACCAGCGCGAGGTCATTCTGCTGGGCATCGACCAAAAGAAAGATGTGATCCAGCGCTGCGAGACGTTAGCGAGCGATCTTGGTCTCATTGGCCTCACTTTCTCAACCGGTCGCATCGAAGATGCTGAGCAACCAGAGAAAGTTCACCTCGCTCTGTCACTGCATGCTTGCGATACTGCGACGGATGCTGCATTGAACTATGCAGTCAGTGGGCAGTCCGAGGTTATTCTCGCAGTCCCGTGTTGTCAGCATGAAGTCTTCCCGCAAATTGCCAGCGATGATCTCAACCTGATCCTCAAACACGGCATCCTCAAAGAGCGAATCGCCGCCCTCGCGACCGATGCCCTCCGCGCCGCCGCTCTCGAAGTCGTCGGCTATAAAACCCAGATCATGGAGTTCATCGACCTGGAACATACGCCGAAAAACTTACTGATTCGGGCGGTGAAACGGCAGGCAACCAAAGCTGAATCTTCCAGAGATGACTATCAAACTCTCAAGAGCCTGTTGAGTGTCAATACTCTTGCGGTAGATCAAATCTTCGCCGATGGACCTGATGATTCGTAAGGGAATTCTTGAAAAGAGACAATGCTCTCTGAGGTCAGTGATCAACCTGACGTTCTTCGCAGCGCGTGAACGCAAAGCCTCAAAATTCAGAACACTAATTATCGCTAATCGGCGCTAATAAAAATGTTTAATTAGAGCACTTTTCGTATTGGTATTCGCGTTTTGCCTCGTGGAATTCAGCGTTTTTACTGATGAAAACCGTTTTCCGCAGGCACAGGAAAGAGTAATCTGCTCTAGCGTGGATGAGTGCCGATTAGTGTTCCAAATTTATTTTTTGTCAGAATGAATGACCCGTAACAAGTCATGGGGAACTTCAGACCTTCATAGCCCACCCATCAGAAGAATTGCTTTAGAAGCAATCTACTTCCCATCAACCTTGATTCTTCCAGGTGCGCGAAAGCCGGTGCCTTTCGTTTTTGTCCTGGAGTCTCCAAGTTCCTGCCGAGTTGCTGCTGCGAATTCCTGAATTTTTGCAACGATCTCTGGGTGTTGGAGTTTGACATCATTTTTCTCTCCGATGTCTTCTCGCAAATTGAAGAGCGCGAGTTCGGTTTTCCCTTGAGTGTATCCGTTCGGAAGCCCGTCGCGGCCTGGTTCACCTGTCAGGCTACGGTACTTATGGGGGAAGTGCAGTTTCCAGTCTTGATACCGAATACATTGCAGTTCATTGCCCCAGTAATAGCAGTAGTATTCGTGGGGGGACTTTGCACCCTCTTCGCCAGCTATGAGGGGCCAGATATCCAGACCATCGATCGCGTGCTTTGGAAGATCGGCACCGATCAAGTTGGCGACTGTCGGAAGAATATCAATCGTTGCTGCCAATTCGTTGCAAGTTGTGCCTGCTGGAATTTGACTGGGCCAACGCATGATGCAAGGCTCCCGGACGCCTCCTTCCCAGGACGTACCTTTTCCTTCACGTAGTGGACCAGCGGAGCCGCCATGATTTCCATAGCTGAGCCAGGGACCGTTGTCAGAGGTGAAAATGACAAGTGTGTTTTCGTCGATCCCGTGTTTCTTAAGGCTACTCAGGATTTCGCCAACGCACCAGTCGATTTCCATGATCACATCCCCGTACATCCCTTGTTCGCTCTTTCCTTTGAATTTCTCGGAAGCGAACAGTGGAACATGCGGCATAGAATGAGCGACATAGAGGAAGAACGGTTCTTCGTGATGATCGTCAATGAATTTCACGGCGCGTTCTGTATACCAGGTCGTCAAGTTAACCTGATCAGCAGGCGTGACTTGGGAGTTGATGATCTTGTTCCCGTCAAACATCGGCAAGTCCGGGAACGCTTTGCTTGTCGGATGGTACGGCCACATATCGTTTGAGTAAGGCAAGCCAAAGTAGTCGTCAAAGCCGTTTTGCAATGGCAGGAACGGATGGTGATGCCCCAGATGCCATTTGCCATAGATCGCGGTTGCGTAGTTCTCTTGTTTGCAAATCTCGGAAAGCAGCACTTCATTTTTGTTAATCCCATGCGTCGAGCGATGGCTCGGCGCGCCCAACATGCCGATGCGATTTGAGTAGCAACCAGTCAGCAACGATGCCCGCGACGCTCCACAGACGGCCTGTGAAACATAAAAGCTCGTAAACTTCCGACCTTCCGCAGCCATCTGATCCAGATGAGGAGTCTTAAATCCTTCAGCGCCAAAGCAGCCGACGTCCGCGTAACCTTGGTCATCTGTGAAGACGATAACGATGTTCGGTTTGTCTGTGCGTTCTGCAGCACCGCAACTGGAAGGTAATGAAAGAACTGTTAGGCAGAGTGCAACCAGCACTCGAAGAGTTTGAGTTGTCACTTTTGACTCCAGCAGAGTTTTGACGAATTTGAATTGGCGACGGGAAGCCTTGGCGGTTTGAGAAGAGAATGAAGAGTCAGGGCGTCATCTTTCTATACTGGACCCTCAACTCTAGGCCCTCAACCATTTCTAAAAACCAGATGATCCGCCGGTCGTAGATGTTCCGGTCGCTTTATCAATTTGGGCAGTGACTCGTGGTTGAACGGAGAACGTTTGCAGCGCGAGGTCAACGCGTTGTCGGAATTGTGAGGAAAACGACTTCGGTCCCACAATCAAAATTGCTGTCTGAACATCGCCTGCCAAATGTTCATAGAGAACGGCCTGTACCTGATGACCGTTGTCTGGCTCTTCAGAGATAAAACGAATGACTGAATAGTTTTTCGAATCAATATACTTGGAGTGCGGGCTGCCAGGGATAGGGTAAGAGGCACCATATCGAACATTGTCGTTGGGGCTATTGGCTTCCCCTTCTGGAATCACAACGTCAAAAGCGGCCCCAAGCAAATCTTCAAGATCATTCAGAAATTCAATCGGATCTTCTTCCAGAGAGCCTTCGACAAGAATGAACCTGCTGTGATTAGACAGAACATAAATCCGGGAATCGACTTGTTCACCAGCTTCGCCTGGCAAAAACGTTTGCCACGCTTCGATAATGCCAGGTAACTCGATTCCTAACACTTCCGGATGTCTTGCGTCTGGTCCCAGGAACGTGTTCCCTTCCTCATTTTTCAAGAGTTCAGGCCGCTGCATTGCGACACCAAACGGCGACGGCAACCGCCACTTCAATCCCAAGTCTGATCGTTCCCAGATCGGAGATGTGAGATTCGCTTCTATCGTTTGCGTATATTCATAGAATTCGGATGAAGCTTTCAGGCGTTCTTCATACTTGGCCCGTCCACACCCTGCTACTGAAATTGTTAGCAAGACCGGCAGTGAAAAATTGAAAACCCAATTTGCCATTCTCATATCTCTGACCATCTTCATTGATTCGCCAGCAAGTGTTGGCTGACATTGTTTCTCAAATACGTAAAGATACGTTCTCGGGCCTTCAACTTTCCACCATTGAACGCAAATTGTTGAACCATGAATTCGAATTCTAATCCAACACCGTCTCAAATCGATGATGTCACGATCATGATTTTCGGAGCTTCTGGAGATTTGACTGGTCGAAAATTGATTCCAGCCCTCTTCGACCTCTATAAAAATGGCTACCTGGGAGGGAATTGTCTGATCGTCGGTGTTGCTCGTCGCGAGAAAACAAGTGATTCTTTCCGGTCGGAGTTGAAAACGGAACTTGGAGAGGAAATTCCACAATCGGCGATGGATAATCACTGGAACGATTTCGCATCAATGCTGCGTTATGTTCACGTGGATCTGACGAATCAGGCTGATTACGTTTCATTAAAAGAACAAGTTGAGGAGGTCGAGTCCGAGCGCAGGCTGCCTGGGCACCGTGTTGTCTACCTTGCCACTTCATCGAGCCTTTTTCTGCCGTCGATACAAAACCTCTCTTCCGTCGGCATGATTCCTCCTGATGCAAACAGGGTGCGCGTCGTGATCGAGAAGCCGTTCGGCCACGATTTCGACTCCGCAAATAAATTGAGCCAGGGTCTCAGCCAATTACTGAATGAAGATCAGATCTACCGCATCGATCACTACCTCGGGAAAGAGACTGTCCAAAACATCCTGCTGTTCCGGTTCGGAAATGCGATCTTCGAACCGCTCTTCAATCGAAATCACATCGACCATGTTCAAATCACCGTTGCGGAGTCGCAAGGGATCGAAGGAGGACGAGGCAAGACCTACGACAAATCAGGCGCACTTCGGGACGTGCTGCAAAATCATGCCTTGCAGTTACTTTGCCTAGTCGCGATGGAGCCCCCTTCTCTCTTTGAAGCAGAGCACATTCGCGACGAAAAATTAAAAGTCCTGCAAACGTTGAAACCGGGACGAAGTGGAAACGTCGATGAATGGGCAGTCGCTGGGCAGTATGCAGCCAGTTCAATTCGGGGTGAAAAAGTTAAAGGCTATGTGGACGAAGACCGAGTCGCCGCTGACTCTCAAACGGAAACATTTGCTGCCATGGAGGCTCGAATTGATAACTGGCGTTGGGCAGGCGTTCCGTTTTATTTAAGAACCGGAAAGCGAATGGCAACACGCGTCACGGAAATCGCGATTCAGTTCAAACTGCCACCGCTGCATCTTTTCACGACTGTCGAGTGCGAAGGCATTGATTGCGAGCCAGCCAACGCCCAATCAAATACGCTCGTCTTTCGTATTCAGCCACACGAGGCGATTTCGATCTCCTTTTCAACGAAACGACCTGGGATGCAGTACCGACTCCAGCCTGTGGAGATGGACTTCGACTTTAAAGGATCCTTCGCCATTGACTTACCAGCAGCTTACGAACGTTTGCTTCTGGATGCGATGCGAGGTGATTCAACACTCTTCACTCGCAGCGATGAACTCGAAGCGGCGTGGAAGTTTGTCGATCCGATTCTTCAGCAGTGGGAACAGGAAGATCACCGACCGGAACTATACCCAGCAGGAACCTGGGGACCGAAAGGCGGGAATCAATTACTCTCACGGAACGGACATTACTGGCGCGCTCCAACTCCAGAATAGAGACAATTTATTTGTTGCCTGGGTGAGCCTTTCGCGTAACCCAGCACCACGAATGGCGTCAGACAAAAAGGCTGGGGCGAGTCCCAGCCTACTATTACTGCGGTGACTCACCGAACTCTCAAACGAAAGAAACCCATCGCAGCATGACCAGCGAGACACCACTCACTTCTCGGCAACGCATCCGACGTGCATACTCTCCGCAAACGCTGGAAACGCTCGGGGAGCATTTAATCGAGCGGCTTGGCGAGCACCTGAGTCAGTTGCAACGGCGTGATGAAGTCGTCTTGAACTGGAAACTTCCTGAGCCGAATCTTTCGCTTGCTCACGAAACTTTGAGTACCGCAGGAGACGATCCGGAACTGCTCTCGAGATTCCGAGGACTGATTGAAATCGCGATCAGGCACGGACATAATCTTCATCATCCGCGTTATATCGGTCATCAGGTTCCAGCATCGATTCCTTTGGCTGGGCTGTTTGACGCGCTTGGTTCCATTACAAATCAAGTGATGGCAGTCTACGAAATGGGACCGTGGGCAACTTCGGTTGAGCGGGCACTTATCGAGCGTTGGGGCGCTGTTCTCGGGCTGACGCCAGGGACGTTTTCCGGTCTCGTCACACATGGAGGATCACTCGCGAACCTAACAGCTTTGCTGACCGCCAGGAACGTTTCTCTCAAAGAGTCCTGGTCGCAGGGCATCGGGCATTCCAATCGATTGCCGGTCCTGGTGACACAGGCCGACGCACACTACTGCGTGACACGTTCGGCAGGAATTTTGGGAATTGGCACCGAACAAGTCATCAAAGTTCCGCTCGACGGCAGACGTCGTATGGATCCGAATGCGCTCGATGACATTCTCGCTCGACTGCGAAAAGAGGGGACACCCATCGTCGCTGTTTCAGCGTCTGCGTGTGCGACTCCGATTGGAGCCTTTGACCCACTCAATGAGATCGCAGACATTTGCGAGCGACATGATGTGTGGATGCACGTCGATGCAGCTCATGGCGGGGCGGTTTCCTTTAGTGAGAAACATCGCCACTTGATCGACGGAATTGCTCGCGCCGACAGTTTTATTTGCGATGCTCACAAAACGCTCTTTGTACCGGCACTCTGTGCTTTTGTCTTTTACAAAGACAAGCAACATCGATTCGAAACCTTCCAGCAAGACGCTCCCTATCTGTTCGATCCCTCCGCACCAGGCATGGCGAATATCGATAGTGGCATGGTCACGATTGAATGCACCAAGCGGGCCGCGACTTATGGACTGTGGGGCGTCTGGTCGCTTTTCGGTCAACAGATTTTTTCCGACCTGATCGACGAAACCTTCGCTACCACGCGACTCTTCTACGAAAAACTGTGCGAAGCTGAAGACTTCGAACCACTGCACGAACCAGAGTGCAACATCCAGGTCTTTCGTTATCTCCCGCCTTCGAAGTACGATCTCTCAGAACAGGAAGTCGGAGAACTGAATCGAAAAGTCCGTCGGCATCTCATGGAGTCCGGCGAGTTCTACATCGTTCAGACCAACCTCGACGGAGTCGGCGCACTACGTGTTTGCGTGATGAATCCACTGACCAACGAAGCCGATCTCGATCAACTGCTTTCGTCGATTCGAACCTCTGCCTTACAACTTCTGGAAAGCGAATAGTATGCTCGCGGAAATTATTGCTATTGGCTCTGAGTTAACATCCGGAGCCAAGCTCGACACAAATAGTCAATGGCTCAGCTTGCAACTGGCTGAACTAGGCATTTCAGTTCAATTTCATTCAACAGTTGCCGACGATCTTCAATCGAATATTGATCTTTTAAAATCAGCAGCGGCTCGTGTTGACCTCATCCTAGTGACCGGTGGACTGGGACCGACGCTCGATGATTTGACGCGTCAAGCCATTGCCGGTTTTACGGATGTTGAATTAGTTGAAGACTTCGAATCGATGGAGCATCTGGAAGGATTCTTTGTGGCCCGTGGTCGCGAAATGCCGGAACGAAACCGAATTCAGGCAATGTTTCCTGCCGGATCAACACCGATCGAAAACCCCGTCGGAACAGCACCTGGTATTTGGCTGGAGATTCCTCGTGCTGGAAAGTCGCCTTGCGTTATCGCAGCCATGCCTGGTGTTCCGTCCGAAATGAGGAAGATGTATCACGAACAAGTGAAGCCACGTTTGCCGGGCGGTGAGGTCGTCATTCGCAGGTCAAGAATCAACTGTTTTGGAATCGGTGAGTCCGCCACAGAAGAAATTCTGGGGGAGTTGACCGCGCGCGGCAGCACGCCGGAGGTCGGCATCACGGCACATGAAGCGACCATTACAATGCGAATCAATGCGCAAGGAAAAAATGAAGCAGAATGTCTTCAGCAGATCGAAACTGCCAGTCAGGTGATTCACGGTAAATTAGGGGATTATGTCTTCGGCGTTGAAGATGAAGAGCTTGAAGATGTGATCGTCCGTGAATTAATACGGTTAAACAAATCCTTCGCCACAATTGAACACGCGACTGCTGGTTTGATTGCACAACGAATCGCACATGCTGTCCAGACTGATGAGTGCGGCTCGAGTGAGTGCTACAAAGGAGGGACCGTTGCCGTTTCCTCCTCAATGAGTCTCGAACAAGAAGCCCAGGCACTCCTGGATTCATCGCACGCCGATTACATCCTTGCTGTCGGTCCGGAGGCGGTACGAACTAACGGTTCCAGCCGACTTGTCTCAGAGATTCCAGTGCTACTTATTGGTCGAAATGTTCACACAGAAACATTACTCTCGTGGACTGGAAACCCAGCGATTACAAAAATTCGTTCCGCGAAATCAGCCCTTGACCTTCTTCGCCACGAATTGATGAAACTAAGCTGAAACCGAAATGCTGGGACGAATCCCAGCCTACTACTTTCGATGAAATTTGAACGATGATTTAACACCCAATGGTATCTACTTTGGAAACTCACGCCCTGAGCCGAACGCGCTAGCGTCGGGCATATTGCGAGAAAGCGTGAACCCTGTAAAGCCCCGCTGGCTAGCGCCAGCGGCTCATCAGACTTGTCTTCAAGGACCAAAGTAGACAGCATTGACCTAACACTCTTGAACTGGAACTTTCTAATGAAAATATCGTTTGCTCTGAGTGTCGTTTTTACATTTGCTTTCATGCCCTGCACTGTCCAGGCGGAGCATGAAGGCAAAGTCCAGATTTTGCTGCTTGGTGATAGTACGACCGAAGGGAGCATTCCGAGAAAGATGAAACCTGAAGGACCCCACCTGGAGAAAGTCCTCGAACAACTCCTCGCTGCCGAAGGAGACCTACCGCCGTGTCACGTAATCAATTCCAGCCTCAGTGGCGAATACATTCGCAGGCTCATAGATTCTGGGCGATATGATCGCGATGCGGCAAAATTACCAGGGCTGGATTACATCTTCATTCGCTATGGTCTGAATGATCGCGCACGGATCGAAAACTTCTCGGAGAACTTCCCAAAAGATTTCCATGAGTTACTGAAACGGCTGCGGGAAGATCATCCACAGGCAAAGTTGATTCCGATGACCGTCATTCCTTTTTCAAATGAGGAAGCCAGCAAGATTATCAACGATCTGGTTCGGCAGGTGGCGGACGAGGAGGAACTGCCGGTTTTTGACATTTACCCTCGGTACGCCGCTGAACTGAAGAAAGGTCATAACATGCTGAACTATCGTCGCTATCCGCTCGCGAAAGTGCCGGAACAATTTCACGGGTTGGTCAAACCATTTGTGAGCGGGTCAAGTGTTCTCGTCATGGCAAACGAACTCGACGCAATCCTCGGACACCTCCCAGGCTGGTACAGCGACCGACACCCCAATCTCGCCGGCTACAACGTGATTGCCGACGAGACAGCGGAGTATCTTGA
>JAJDEL010000526.1 GCA_029259835.1 Planctomicrobium sp.
CGTACGTGCCCGCCGACGTTCACTTCAAAGCCCTGATGCTCAGGCCAGTATTTCTCACTTGGTCCGAGGTGCCACTTTCCCAAAAACGCAGTTTTGTAGCCATGTTGCTGCATTGTCTCCGCAAGAGTGATTTCCTCCAACGGCATTCGATCATTCAATGGGGCTGGCCGAAACTTGCCGCCGCGCCGACCTGAGAAAAAGTTCGTCGCATCGACACGGCTGGGGTACTTACCAGTCATAATACTGTAACGTGTCGGGCTGCAGACCGGGTTTGCAGCGTACCCTTGAGTGAAGCGGACGCCTTCACGCGCCAATCGGTCGACGTTCGGGGTTTCATAAAACGTCTGCGGATTGTTCGCCCCAATATCCATGTAGCCCAAGTCATCGACCAGTATGAACACAAAGTTCGGTTGTTCATTCGCAGTGAGTATTAATGGAAAAAGAAGAACCAGAAACAGAGCGATGATGTGTTGAGAAGATTTCAAAACGAACTCCTGGAGTCGACCGGCGAGAGAGTCATTACGACACGAGAACATACTGTAGTGACTTCACATTGAACGAAACAATCAACGCGGCAAAAAGCAAAGCCTTCGAGAGATCGAAGGCTTTGCCTGAAAATTCAGTCCGCAACAAAAGCTTAAGCAAGAAGGTCTTTAACGGTGTCTCGCTCTTCACGTAATTCTGCGAGCGTCGCTTCAATTTTCTGTTGAGCGAATTCGTTGTGTTCGAGTCCTTGAACGATCTCGCAGTTCTTACCATCGCTTTTCACGGGATAGCCGAACATCAAGCCTTCGTCGACACCATAGCTGCCATCGCTGCAAACGACAGCGCTAAAGAAATCATCGTCCGCTGTTTTGGAACTGATCGCCTTCACTGTTTCCAAAGCTGCATTCGCTGCGGAGGCGGCACTGCTGGCCCCGCGTGCTTCGATGACAGCAGCACCACGTTTCTGCACGATGGGAATAAACTCGTTTTCGAGCCAGGCGTCATCGCTGATGACCTCGGGAGCAGACTGACCTCCGATTTCTGCGTGGAAGTAGTCCGGGAATTGTGTTGCTGAATGGTTTCCCCAAATTGCCATTTTCTTGACGTTCGCCACAGGCTGTCCTGAGTTCTGTGCGAGTTGAGTTTTCGCGCGATTCTGGTCAAGCATTGTCATCGCGTACCAGCGATCCCGTGGAACGTCAGGAGCGTTGTTCATTGCGATCAAGCAATTGGTATTGCAAGGATTTCCGACGACAATCACGCGCACGTCATCAGCGGAAGCGGCTTGGATTGCCTTACCGGTACTGGTGAAAATAGGACCATTGATGCGGATCAAATCGCCGCGTTCCATGCCCTTCTTACGAGGCACACTGCCGATACAGAGAACATAGTTGCAATCTCCAAAACCTTCTTCGAGGTGATCGCTATCAACTTTTGTGACACCTGCCAAAGTAGAAAATGCACAGTCGTCGAGTTCCATTTCGACTCCGTCCAAAGCGGGCAAGGCTGGTGGAATTTCAACCAGATTTAGATGGACAGGCTGATCTGGTCCGAAAATCTCTCCACTTGCCAACCGAAAGGCCAACGCATACCCAATGTTCCCTGCTGCTCCCGTAATTGCCACGCGAATTGGACTCGCCATCGTTCGTCACCATTTCAAGCTATTAAATTGTGTTTCATTCATCGCTCATCATCTGAGCTTTCCAACAGCGTCTCTTTTACCGTTTTCCCGAGGTTGGAGCAAACAAGGCAGCGCCGGTCTTTTAATCGAGAGAGATCAATTGAGAACTTGAGAAAGAACCAACCATTTCGTCCCGGTTCTGAATGAATTCCGCTGTTGAGACAAACTCGAATTCTTCGCCAAAGAACTCGCCCTAAAATCGAAGAAGAGCCGGAAATTAGTGATTGGAAAACTAAATGCGTGTTTCCAGGCTATTCAAACTGGAAGGTTTCAGTGGATAATGCGACACCATCCGCATCGGCTCTTCTTTGCGGAGTAGTTCAGAGACGAGATGAAGCAGATGCAGGAAGACGACGCTATCGAGGAATCTCCCGAACCTCGGGAGATGAGCCTCAAAGGATTTATATTCGGTCAGCTTCCATTGGAAGCGGAAACGACCATGTTTGTTCTGGTCAACATGATCGACTTCTTCATGACCTATTGGTTACTCGCTTCTGGTATGTTTCGTGAGTCAAACCCGATCGCCAGTTACTTTTTGAATCACTGGGGGCCGGTCAAGGGAATGCTCTACTTCAAACTTGGACTGGTAGTCATCGTCTGCGTGATCACACAATTGATTGCGTTAAAGGATGTCAAAAAAGCTCGCTGGGTTTTGAATTTTGGAACGGTCGCGGTCGTTTGCGTCGTTCTCTACAGTTTGAGGTTGTTTTTGAATCACACGGGATAGCAGGTTCTTCGTAGTTGCTTTTTTGTGTTGATGTATGAAAAATCTGCGAACGTTTTCCGCACACTTCTAGAGTACGGAAAAAAGTTTTGCTTCGTCTTTAGAATATTGCGTACAGAAGCCTATGAACTGGTTTGTTGTCGCCCGAATGTTGGGGATGCTGGGTTTGCTCGTCGGAGCATCCATGGTGTTCAGCTTGCCGTGGGCATTTCCAATTGTCGGGAAAGTCGAATCGTTTGAATCAGCTGGGTTCTGGGGTTTGGTCGGCTCGATTGCCTGTAGCCTCGGCATCGGAGGCGCTCTCTACACAGGCGGACGCATTGACCAGAAGGCGTCGATTCTTCGGAAAGAAGCTTTTGCGATTGTCGGCCTTGGGTGGATTCTCTCCGGCCTGCTTGGCGCATTGCCGTTTTTGCTTTCAGGTTCTGAAAGTGCACCAGGTGTGAAGATGACGCCGATTGACGCGATCTTCGAATCCATTTCAGGTTTTACAACGACAGGAGCCTCTCTGCTAACGGAACTCGAAGACCCGGAACTTGTTCCCCGTTGCGTGATGTTCTGGCGTTCGTTTACGCACTGGCTGGGAGGAATGGGGATCATCGTTTTGTTCGTCGCGATTTTGGGCCAACTTGGTGCAGGTGGCAAGGCGATGCTCAAACGAGAAGTTCCAGGTCCAATTACTGAATCAGTTCGACCGCGAGTCCAGGAGTCAGCGCTCGTCATGTGGGCGATTTACGTCGCATTGAGTCTCGTTGAAGCAATCTTGTTGATGATCGCAAAAGTACCACTCTACGATGCACTCTGCCATACATTTGGAACGATGGCGACCGGCGGATTCAGCACGCACAACGCCAGCGCAGGACATTACGACGGCGGACCCGTCGAGGTAATACTCGTTATCTTTATGATTCTTGCTGGGATCAACTTCTCGCTGTATTACCTCGTCTTCAGGCAGCAAAAATCTCAACTCAGTTGGAAAGCCCGAATCGGTTTACTAACGGGAGATGCCGAGTTTCGCGCGTATCTGTCTATTATTGCAATCACGACGGGTTTGATTACCGTGAGCCTGCTTTACAATAGCATTTACGAAAACGCTTTCGTCGCTTTGCGGCACAGCCTGTTTGCGTCAGTCAGTATCATGACCACGACTGGATTTGGAACGGAAGATTTCACAAACTGGAGCGAGTTCGCAAAAGGGTTACTGTTTCTAATGATGTTCGTCGGAGGTTGCGCAGGCTCGACCGGAGGCGGTATTAAAGTCATTCGGTGGGTGCTACTGGGAAAGATCTTTCTTCTGGAAGTTGAAAAATCTTTCCGACCGAATCTCGTCCGGCCGGTCCGATTAGGTGGAAGAGTGATCGACGACCGGATTCGAAATGATGTTGTCGTTTACTTTTGCATGATGATGGTCATTTTTATCGGAAGCTGGTTGGCGCTCATTGCCATTGAGCCAGACGGTCCTTGGGTGGATCATCCAGGTCATTCGCCTGCAGAAAAACTCCTGGACTGC
>JAJDEL010000527.1 GCA_029259835.1 Planctomicrobium sp.
ATATGGCCTGCCATACGTTCAACATGCCGTTCGCTGGTTTGAATCTTGCAAATCCTAAAACGATTCAGGCAATCAGTTCTGGTCATAACAACGACAGCTACCCGTCCTCATCTCAAATCGCCTTTGAGTTCGCTCATCCAAGTGGCGAAGGCATCATGCCTGTCCACTGGTACGATGGTGGGAACATGCCTGATTCAAGTCTGCTCAAAGGCGTCGACTATAAGCACAAGAGCGGTGCTATCATTGTTGGTGAAGAGTTTACCCTCTACTCCTTCAAGGACTATGGTGACAATTGGGTTCTTATTGACAACGATGGGAAAGAGATTGCACAGAAAGACGCTCCCGAAGTCGAATACGAGCGTTCGCCTGGACACTTCACTGAGTTCCACGAATCGATTATCGGCAAGCGTGACCACGCCATGTCAAACTTTGCGGAGTACGCTGGTCCTCTGACAGAAACGATTCTGCTCGGCAACCTCGCCGTTTGGGCAGCTGCGAAAGGTGAGAGCAAGAAGATCGAATGGGACGCCGAAAACCTCACCGCAACAAATGCACCTGAAGTGATGAATGTCGTCAAGAAAAAGTACCGAAAGAACTACGGTTCTTACCTCGATGCTTAATCTAACGATCTGCATCTGAAAGAAATGAACAGCCCTGAGAGAATTCTCTCAGGGCTGTTTTCTATTTTTATCATCCTGCTGCTGCCAACCATATTCACGCTCGACACAACAAACGCGAAGCTGGAACTGCGCGTACCACTTTTCTTTGCCGAGTCGTTGTGCTTCTCGATGCTCAGCGAGCGCGTGCCACTTCTGAATCGAATCGAGATCACTCCAGTATGAAACTGTGAGACCTGTTCCGCTGGGATCACTCACGCTCTCGACTCCGAGGAATCCCGGTTGCTGCGCTGCCAGTTCGAGCATTCGTTGTGCCGTTTTAGCGTAAGCCTCTGCATCTCCATCATTACGAATCGATGTGAAAATGACTGCGTAATATGGAGGGTCGGGAGTTGCGACGAGGGGGCTCATTACTTGATTGCCTTGACACTCTCACCGCGTGATTTCGACAGTCGATCAAGGATGTTCTTCGTGATTTGAATAACCGCTGGGTCGTTTCCGCGAAGTCCATGCGCCCAGTCTGTTGATCCGCACGTGAAGACGGTTCCTCCTTGAGTGTAAACGCCCAAGACCGAAGCACCGACGCGATCTTTCGGGAACTTGTCATACCAGTAACAATCGCCAGGCGCCCAGCGAGCCGGACAGGTGCCGAGGATTGTAAATGTCTTCGGCGTTCCGTCTCGATAAGTTGGATTCGGCAAACCATCCTTCCAGGTCATTTCACAGCCATCACATTCATAGCCGACAATTGTGTCCTTGCCGCCGAACTGATCTCCTTTTTTGATTTCCGTCCCAGCGAAGACCCAATGCTCAGGTCGGTGAACCTCATATGCCCCGCTCCCATCCATGAATTGACCATGGCTGCGGTGATAGCCTCCCCATAGAAAACCAACGCCGGTCATTTCATTTTCCGGACGCCCCACGAGATGATGCCCCCACAACGTCGCGAGCAGTCGTTGGTCACCGGTGCGGTACAACGGATCGAACATATGAGCTTGTTTCCAACAGGTCAATGCTCGCCCGTCCTCTTCACTGCGAACCTGCCAGCAGCACGTGTTACCACTGAAAAAAGCAACGTTCCCACCGGCAGCGATGTACGCTTCGAGATTGTCTCGCATTGGCGAGGACCAGTATTCATCATGCCCGACGCTGAGGACCAAGTTGTAGTGCTTGAGTATTTCCGGATGAAATTCGAGATCGCTGTTCACCGCGTAGTCGAGTTGATATCCATTTGCCTCAGCCCAGCGAACGAAGTGTATTTCCCAACTCCCAAACTGCGAACGCAGCGGTCGATTGAACGAGACGCGGTGTCCTTGAATGCCATCTCGGTCATGGTACGAGTAAAGACTATGACCGCCCCAGTTTGTGTAGGCGTTGTATGTGTTCGTCGAGAGCTGCAGCAGAATCTTGGTCTCACTGCCGGGATTCGCAGACCGAACAACAAAGAACAGCACAGTCCTGGCTGGCTTCTCTTCTCCCGGCTTCTTGCCTGAAAGAGTCGCCTGATAGTAACCGCTTTTCCAGTCCTTCGAGATCACGAATTCAAACCCCACCGGCCATTTGCAACCATCCGACGAGGCACGGTCCGGGATCGGATAAACCTTGCCGGTGATTCCACTTTTTTCGAATACGAGTTCGTTCTTGACGCCAACCCGTTCAACTGCAATCGAGATGTCCTGCACACTCGCAGAAAGATGCAGGCCAACCTTCTCACCCGGTAGGTAACTCAACTCGTTGAAATACCCTTCAACAAACGCTCCCGAACGAGGAGCCTGATCCGCCATACTAAATGTGGTCAAGGCAAAGCTAACCAATGTTGTAACGAGAAGAGTGCGAGCAGCTTGCATGTTGTAGAGCTCCAAATAAGTGTGAAAGATTCGCAATTATTTTAACCCAATACGCTCTGAGATGTCAGCCACGCAGGAGCAAGCTCTACGGTAATTGCTTCAATCGAATTTCTTTGAACTGGACTTTCATGGCAGGGCCGGAGCGGAGTTGGAGGGCGAGAATACCGGAGGCATCAAATCCCTTGGCATCGTTGTCGATGAATTCCGCCGTTTGTTGACCATTGATCTTGAGGAGAATACGGTGACCGCGGGCGATGATATGGTAGTCGTTCCACTCGCCAGGTTTTTTCAGACTGATTGGATCGCTTACGCGTGTGCTGGTGCGTTTACCGTCGATATCGACAATTGTCTTATGACCGTTGGGCACCATGAGCGGGACGCGACCAGTGTACTCGTCGGCAATGGCGCCGCACCAGGGGCCGCCGGGAAGGATATCGGCCTGATACCCGATGCCCATTCCATCCTTGTCGATCTTACTGCGGAACTGAATTCCCGAATTCCCACGGTTTCCGGCGAGACGGAACTTGGCTTTCAATTCGAAGTCGGCAACGTCGCCGCCTTCCCAGACCAGAAACTGATTCGACGTGCAGGGATTCGACTCGGTCGATTGTGCCGTGATCGCGCCGTCTTGGACTGACCAGTAGCTCATGATTGGTGCCTCCCACCCCTCAAGAGTCTCACCATCAAAAATGGATTGGAACCCATCATCGTCCTCAGCGAAAAGGTGGCTAGAAACAATGAGCATCAAAACAAAAGACATTGTCAAAGAGATCAGCACTTTCATCGAGTCACCTATACGAATTCGGGCGAAGAATCATTAACTGTGGATGAATGGATTCTAACACAAAGAGAGCTACCGATGTGATCAACTCGGATCGGGTGGACCAACCAAACTGCTTCTCTTCGAGGCAAAAGTAAGCCACATGAGCAATCAGCTATACCCGTTTTCACTAGGCCATTCGCCACGTTGGCTCCAGCGATCACTGTGGACCATGGGAACCAGCTGTTCTTGGGAATCTCCCACCAATCTACACAGCTGTGTAGATAGCCTAAGTGATTTAGTGTGGCTCGTTAGCCCCATTCGCTCAACTTCCGTGTCCACGGAAAGGTGGAATTAAAATGACTGTCAATGCTGCAAAACCCGTGCTGCCATCGAAAATCGAAGCTCGAATTCGAGAGGCGATTGAAAAATCATTCATGCTTCCAACGGTCGCGATGCAGGCGATTGAAATTACAAAAGACCAAACGCGCTGAGGGCAGTTTTGAAGCAATTGCCGAGCGACTTTCCTGTGCCAGTCATCGTCGTCCAGCATATGCCTCCGGTCTTCACAAAACTGTTGGCAGAACGGTTGGACAAAATTTGTCCATTAACAGTTGAAGAAGCTACCGATGGAGCGCTGTGTGAAACGGGAAAAATCCTCATCGCTCCTGGTGATTTTTACATGGTCGTTGAAATTAAAAAGGCACGCCCTTACGTGCGGCTCCATCAAGCTGAAACGGAAGATTCGTGTCGTCCGGCCGTTGACGTCCTGTTTCGATCCGTTGCGGAACAGTACGGGAAGCGAACTCTCGGAGTGATCCTGACAGGGATGGGGCAAGATGGCCTGCATGGATATGAAAAGATACGCGAAGTCGGAGGACGAATCATGACACAAGATGCCGAAACATCTGGCGTTTGGGGAATGCCAGGAGCCGTTGCCGAAGCAGGGTTGGCCGACGACCTTTTGCCACTTGATAAAATCGGTCCGAAGATCAGTTCACTGGTCAACGATCACCGTAAATCACTTGTTGCCTCTTAGGACAGTCCTGAAATAACGTCTTTGTTTGACACATCAGGTTTACAGCATTCCGCTTAAACTCTTCAGTTTGGTAGTGCAGGGTCTCCCCTGCCATTGAACGCTCAGGAGGGCAGGCTCCTGCATGACTTCCTCGATTTAAATCGCAAGCTGGTATCTCCGACAAGACCAGACTGATCCTTCGTAGACCACCTCACAGGATGACCTGACCACATTTTGTGGTCAGGTCGCGTAGCGACAAGATGAACTCTCCATGAACTTGCTTTTTCTGGTCGATTTTCAACCAAGGGAAGAACTGTTTTAACGAGAGGTCAGATGGTGGCTTTGGCGTTAACGATACAGGGAAAGCGAACGGTAGAGCATCTTGTGCCTTCGGCGGACCACCCCAGTGACCTGCAGTAAGGTGGTTAAGGTGATCAGTCGTATGTTCTCGATACACGGAAACCTACATTGATATTCCGGCTTGTCGGCTGGTCGTCGAAACGTCTGGCGGAACGGTCGAACGATGACGGAACGCTAAACGTGCCGCCACGCAACAAACGAGTAGAACCTTGAAAAGGACCGAGAGGATTGACCGCTGGGGCTGCGATATAGAGTCCGGACCAATCGCGGCACCATTCTGACACATTCCCGTGCAAGTCAAACAACCCCAGAGCGTTCGCCCTTTTCTTGCCAACTGGTTTCGTGCCAATCCCTCCTTGGTTTGTATTCCACGCATAATTACTCAGCCTGGAGACCTCATTGCCAAAGCTAAAACTTGAGTGACTTCCGGCACGACAGGCAAACTCCCATTGTGCTTCTGTGGGCAACTGATAGGTGACGCCTTCTTTTTCAGACAACCATTTACAGAATGCGACGGCATCATTCCATGAGACGTTGATCACGGGATGGTCGTCAGTCTGTTCCGTCTCGAACCCGACATTCGTGTTCCAGAGGAACTCAGTCGCTTGAACCCAGCTCTTATTTTTGAAGCCGGAGCCACCCAAGCCATCTTTCTCGGCATCAGTCTTATAACCTGTGGCATCCACGAATTGCCGGAACTGCCCACGTGTGACTTCGTGAGCGGCAAACCCAAACGGTTCCGTGAGTATCACTACGTGCTGTGGCCTTTCAGTTGGAATTCGCTTGGTGTACCAACTAGCAAATCCTTCCACCTTCGCCTCATCCAGCAACTCTGAAATCTCCTCGTCACTGCTCCCCATCAGAAACTCACCGGGCGGGATGACTCGGAACTTCATGTCGATGCTATTCGCGATTTCGACTTCGACACCGAGATGCTCAGCCCATTCTTCCTGGTGTGTTTTGGCTTGTTTGGCGTTGAAGGGAGCGATGGCCGGAGCAGGTTGGTTTTTAGGCCAAACGTGAGTTGCCTTTGATTTTGGAGCTGGTTTGTCAATGGTGCGGACGATGCGGAATCCAATATGGTAGCTCCGCTTCGTTGGTTCGAAGCGATTACGGAGAGCGCTACGGGCCGGCGCAGAACTGCTGAACGCGCCGCCACGTGATGAACGGTTAGAATCATCTTCGGAACCGAGAGGATCTACTGCTGGTTTGGTTGTGTAAGGGCCGTAAAGGTCATAGCACCATTCCCAGACGTTGCCGTACAAGTCAAACACTCCCAGAGCGTTTGGCGCCTTCATGCCGACCGGCATGGTGTTTGTTCCACCTTGCATGTCGTACCAGGCATAATCACCAAGCTTGAACTCCTCGTCGCCGTAACTGAAGCGAGTCTGACTTCCGGCGCGGCAGGCGAATTCCCACTCGGCCTCGGTCGGCAGTCGGTAAGTGACACCCTCCTCTTTGCTCAACCAATCGCAAAACGCCATCGCATCGTTCCATGAGACACTGATCACTGGGTGGTCGTCTGTCTGTTCTGTCTCAAAAATTTTCGTGTTCCATAAGAATTCTGGAGACTGACTAAACACTTTATTTTTGGAGCCTCTGCTCCCTTTGCCGTCTTTCTCTGCGTCAGTTTTATAGCCAGTCGCTTCAACGAACTTACGAAACTGACCACGGGTGACTTCGTGAATAGAAAGGCCAAACGGTTTCGTTATTGTTACCTGGTGCTGTGGTCCTTCCGTTTGAATTGCATCGACGTACCAATGACCGGGCATTTGCGATTTCGCTTCCTGCACCATAATTTCAATCTCCTCATCACTGCTCCCCATCAGGAACTCACCTGGCGGGATGACTCGGAACTTCATGCCAATGCTGTTCGCGGTTTCGACTTCGGTGTTGAGGTGTTTGGCCCATGCCTCTTGGTGGGCTTTGGCTTCTTCGGCGTTGAAGGGAGCGATGGCAGGAGCGGGTTGGTCTTTAGGCCAGGCGTATGCACCGTTTGTTGCTGGCTTGGCTTTGGGGGCAGACAAACTCTGCTCAGTATCAGCTTCTAATGTCTTTTGATCAGTTATTTGCTCAGATCGATCTCGTTCTTTCTGTCTTAGAGCTTGAGAAATGATGAGAAATGCCCCCACAATGGCAATGCAAGCCGGAATCGCCCAAACCATCCACAAGACATTCTGAGTCCAGTGAGCGGTGACTTGCTCAGCTTTCACTTGTGCGTCAATTGAAATGCTTTTGTTACAAGATGGACACACAATTGCATTGGTTGCTGACCGAGTTACGACACGAAATTTCTTTCCGCAAGAACATTGTACCGAAATTTGTTTCTTTGCAGGCTTCATAATCAACTCAACAAGTTGGTCATGCAGGGAACACATGAGCGTGATGATGCGGAATAAAAAGCAAATGTAGCAGAACTTGTTTTTGAACCGGACTTTCTAACTTCGGCATCGTATACAAATTTGGTGAGAGTTCTACTTTGTTACATTTTTGGAAAGAAGGCACCGATTGCCAACTCAGGGTAGGCGATCAGTCTTGGGTTGGCAAACAATTGTGGTATCTACGTATTTTCTCAATCAAGGAATAAGTGATTCAATGCGATGTCTTCTCCAGCCCATGACAACTCCGACAAAGTGCCTTCAAGTTTTCTAACGATAAAGCCAATTCAGGATATTTCTTTCTTGGTTTGATGTGGTGAATGTGCAAATCTTCATGTGCCTGACGATGATCGCTGTTTGAACCCTTTCTCAATCATCAGGTGATTCCCGATGAGGTTTTCATTTCACGTGGTGTCAAGTTTGGTAGGGCAGGGTCTCCCCTGCCATTGAACGCTCAGGAGGGCAGGCTCCTGCATGACTTCCTCGATTTAAATCGCAAGCTGGTATCTCCGACAAGATCAGACTGATCCTTCGTAGACCACCTCACAGGATGACCTGACCACATTTTGTGGTCAGGTCGCGTAGCGACAAGATGATCTCACCATGAGCTTGCTTTTTCTGGTCGACTTTCAACCAAGGGAAGAACTGTTTCAACGAGAGGTCAGATGGTGGCTTTGGCGTTAAAAACAGGGAAAACGAACGGTAGAGCATCTTGTGCCTATGGCACTCAGCGGCCCCAAGCAACTCTTGTTGAAGCAAATCACTCGATCTGATTCGACGTATAATGACGTGTTTCAGCTGTAAACACGCAGCCTCTCAGGTTTTCTTTGGGCTCTCCGTCTTCAGCCTTACAACCATTGTCTTCCTCATATTGCTCATCGGGAACATCTGATTCCTCGAATAATTTTGACTAAAAGAAGCCGAGCCAATTAGGGAGGCGTAGCCTTTTCACTAGTTGTCAAATGCAAAAAAAGTATTGGAGTTTTTTCAATGATTTCCTCCCGAAAGCAATTTCGACAGGGCTATCATGGGCTGAGTCACCACGAGTTCGCTGGTGCATTGGTCGCGTTTTTTTGTGCAGTTCTTGCATTCGGGTCTGGGCAGTGTTTTTCAGAAGATCTTATCGACAAAGAAAAAGAAGAGGATCCGATTTGGAAAATTGAAGTCGACTGGGAAATTCGAATTCCGAATCCAGACTTTAAGACCTCGTCACCTCAGATCTCTCTCATCATCTCTGCGTTCGATCACCTCGACTCCTGGCATGGAGAACTGGTTGTGAATTGTAGTGAATACAGCACAGCTGCTAATGACGGAGGAATCAGTACACGTCTTTGGAATGGTGAACAATTACAGTCTGGGACGTTCGCCCGTACGAATGAACCGATCAATATCCTCGATGAGCGAATTGATGTGACTCAAGTGCTGAGTCTTGAAGAAGGAGCAAATGGCCTGGTTTTGTGGTCCAAACATCTCATCTCCGAGTCGACAACATGGGGAGTCATCAATCAGTTTGGAGGGGGATCAAGTAACCACAATTTGACGAACCTCAACAACTTTAACTGGGAAATCACATTCAACGAAAGCGGCGTTAATGTTGGACGCAATCGCGTGGAACGACTGCGAATCAAACAGATTCGCTTGTACCATCAATCGGGTGCTGTCTCACAGGCGGATCCATTAGCAGAAGTTCACGCTGGTTTGCTGGGGACAACCAGTTCGATCACAGTTATCAATCCTAATGGAACTTTTTCTACGACCCAGCCGATTGATCAAAAGACACTGGATGCTGTGAATTTTTCGGAGGGATTCTGATGGATCGTTCAAAAGTTCAACAATCATCACAATCCCGCCGGGGAATTGTGATGATTGTTTCTGTCTTTCTGTTGATCGTGGTGTTTGCCTTTGTCTCGTTCACGGTTGACATCGGGTACATCACACTCACACGAGCAGAAATGCAGAATGCTGCAGATGCAGGGGCTTTCGTCGCTGCTGGTGAAGTGCGTTTCGGTCTTGAAGACCCCACGAGACTGTTGAGCAGTATCGAGACGGACGCTCGAACTGAGGCCGCAAATATCGTTGCCCTCCACAGGAATGGAAACCACACTGCAACGACCATTAATCAGAATAACGATATCGAATTTGGTCAGGCTGTTTGGAATACAGCAACAAATAGTTGGACGAAAACCTGGGGAGTGGCTCCATATAACGTCGCGAAAGTCACTTTGAATCGATCACAAAATACTGGAACAGAATTACCCTTATTCATCTCACCCATGTTTGGAGTCGATTCAACAAATCTGACTGTGTCAGCGACTGCTGCGACCTTTCCAGCGGAGGGTTTTTGGTTGGAGTCCGGGTCTTCCGGGCATATTCCAATCCTTCCGTTTTCAGTTGACATTGATCGCTGGTCACTCTGCCTCGCAGGGAGTGGGACTGATCATTACAAGTTCGTTGAAAACCCAGATCGAGTTGTCAGTTCTGGTGAGGGGATCGCTGAAATCAATATCTTTCCCATGCGAGATGGATCGCTTCCAGCAGGAAATTCTGGAACAGTCAATTTGGGAGCACCGAATAACAGCACAGCCGACATTTCTCGGCAAATCGTGGAAGGGCTCAATGCCTATGATCTCTCCTTTTTTGGAGGAGAGATTTCAACAGCAAATGGACCGCTGACAGTAACTGGAGATCCTGGGATCAGCGCTGGATTCAAAGATGAACTGCGCTCCATCATCGGGCAAACTCGAGCCATTCCAGTCTTTGATCATGTCAACGGTCAAGGAGTCAACACAACTTATCGTGTTGTGAAATTTGTGGGGTGTCGCGTTATGGCTGTGAAGTTAACTGGTCCTCTCACCAAGAAGCATTTGATCGTCCAGCCTGCTCGCATCCCCAACATTCATGCTGTACGCAATATCGAATATGTTTTTAATCCCGATAGCATTCTCGCACCGCCCGTCCTGATTGATTAATGTGGACAAGGCTCTTGTCGCGTCAATGAACTCAGCTCAGATGGAATCGAAATCATGATGTTTCGAAACAATAGAAACCGCTCTTCAAAGTCGGCACGCTCAGGTGCCGCCATGGTGGAAGCTGCACTTGTTTTACCCCTTTTTTTTCTCGCAATTGGAGCAATTGTCGAATTCGGTCAGGGAATGATGGTCAGTCAGTTGATGACAAATGCTGCTCGAGAAGGAGCAAGACGGGCGATCCTTGATGGGAGTACAAACACTGGAGTCGAACAGCATATCGAGAATATTCTCGTTCCAACACTCAATGTCACCACGACTGATATTGCGGTGACCATCACAATTACTCCAGCACCAGGGAACACAACTGTGGATGATAACCTGGTGAATATTCAGTCGCGCGACCTGGTGAAAGTCGTTACCGAAGTTCCGTTCAGCAAAGTCAGCTTTGTTGCAGGTCAATGGCTCACCGGAACGAATCTTAATGGCGAATCCACAATGCGACGAGAGTAGAGATTCCACTGTCGGATGAGAGTGTTCTGGCGAGGATGACCTTCTTATTACGTACTGCTTTCAGTGTTGAAGAGTTAAGCCCACAATCTTATGAAACTTTCTGTGACCTGAGACGTCTCACCTCGAAAGTATTCTTCATTTTGAGTCTTCAAATCAGAGCTGGGATGTGGCGCAACACCTTCGGAATTCGTTCTTTGTCATTGTAGTGACATTCGTCTTTCTAGACGTAGGCTGCCAGAAGAGTGCGGGATTGCCAGACCATCCTGCGAGTGACACGTCAGCAGAGGCGACGTTGCTGCATGCCTCAAGTGCGTGTCTGGCGAGAATTTCGAAGCTGGAAGAGTTTGATGAAAGGCCTTCCGATGGCGATCACTGGGTCAAGGCCTGGTTGGATGTTCAAGAATCGAGTGGAACAGTTCCTGAGTTTCTTTATCTCGTGATTCAATATGGTGGGCATGTTCCGTTCGAAGTGTCGCAAGAACTTGAAAAAAGATCGCTTGTGCTGCGTCACGACTCATTGAAAGTTGGCGAGCAGCATTGGTTTGTTTTCTCTGAGGATTATGACTCGGCGACGTACCCACCGAAAGTTGCTGCATGGTGGCGGTACAGCAATGGGAGTGTTCCTCGCGGAGTGATCGAGGCAATCAGGCACGATCGCTTCGGAACTCATCCGGTCTGGGATAAAACGCTCAACGTAGTTTACGAAGCAAAGCAGGAGGACGAAGAGATTCAAGTTCGTGTTCGCGAAGCGGATACTCTTGAAGAGCAAGGCGTACTGTTTGATGTGATAGTCCCGGGCAAGTTGACTTCGCTCAAGCTGAATTATTGGAATGGAACTTACGAAATGGAGTGGCCTGAAGACGAAAAACTGCACGTTGTCTCTGTCGCGACAATTGGTCACTTGCCTGCGGGAAATCCGTTCGATCTCCCTTTGAAGAGTTATCGCATCAACTATGCTTTCGAACTGAAAACGGGTCGCAAGCTCGCGGTATGGGTTGCCAGGGATCAAGAGATCTGGCTGATGCATGCTTTTCAACAATTCGACCGTGAAACTGGAGAACCGATCACGGACATGAAGTTTGAGTTGTTAAATTCTGGCGGCATTAAAGCTGGCGGCGAGACTGAAAACTGGTATCGAAAAATTGTACGCAAGTTCGAATCAGGCCAGTTGACAGGTCATCAAGATTACCGGCACGAACACATTAAGACTGGAAAAGAGCCGGTGGACAGCAGCTCCCACTGGGTTCCTGCTCGGGAAGAATAGGGCAAAATGCCCCTTGCTCTCACATGCGTTGTGGTCTGACCCGGCACAATCGTCACGATTGTTAGCGCCGTATCCATTCTTTTCAAACACCCTTTTCTTCCTATCCTCTCATCTCCTTGACAGCTTTGTTTCTCCGATAGAAATTCTGTGACGCCTCACTAATTAGTAGGCAAGCTTTCGTTGAGAGATTTTTGACGAAACAGAATTGAGGACATATCAAAATAGACCGAATCCTCCATGCCCTCATCACGGACAGTGGGT
>JAJDEL010000528.1 GCA_029259835.1 Planctomicrobium sp.
TCTTCCTGATCGAGAAGTTTGATCTTCCCGATTCGCGAACCGATGCTGGCGACGGACATGCCGTATTCCGCGTGGATTTCTTTGAGTTGTGCGAGTTCTTCGTCACTCAGCTCGATGACGTGTTTCACTTCCCCGGAGCCAGTGACATCAACGAATCGCGGGCTGTAGTATTTCAAACCCAGGGCAGCCAGGGAGGCCATTTGTTCGACGGCGGTCTTGCGGTTCGCGGCTTCGTCAGCAAAAGCACTTAGAATCACTTCAGGATTGGCAGACATTTCTTCAATTCTCTCTCAGGGTGTACAGAATCATTTCAGTGAGCGAATTGTTGAGAGATCATCGCAAAGATGCAAGCGGGCCGGTTTGCCATACACTTTAAGTGTGTGGCAAAACACTAAAGTGTTTACAAAGACAGTTCGTGTGTACAACGAAACTCTATGCAGCGGTGCGGATTTCGCCGCTGTCGTTGACGTCTTCGAACTTCACGGAAATCTTTTTCGAAACGCCTGCCTGTTCCATCGTGACGCCGTATAAAACATTCGCGGCGGTCATTGTCCGTTTGCGGTGTGTGATGACAACGAACTGAGTCATTTCAACAAATTCTTTGACAACCGCGACGTATCGGTCGACATTTGCATCATCGAGTGCGGCGTCGACTTCGTCGAGGATGCAATAAGGACTTGGTTTGCTCTTAAACATTGCGAAGAGCAAACCGACTGCCGTCATCGTCTTCTCACCACCTGAGAGGAGCGAAATCGAGCGAAGTTCTTTGCCTGGTGGTCGGGCGACGATATCAATCCCGCATTCGAGAACGTCTTCCGGGTCTTCCAGAATGATGTCGCCGTCGCCTCCGCCGAAGAGCTTGCGAAACAATTCCTGAAAGTGTCCGCGAATCGTTTCGAAGGTTTCGATAAAAATGCGTTCGCTCTCGATATTGATTTTGCGAATGATGTCTTCGAGTGAGCCTTTGGCTTGTTGCAAATCCAAAAGCTGGTGATTCATTGAGTTGAAACGATTTTCCAACTCTTCAAGACTTTCCAAAGCATCAGTGTTCACATGCCCCATCGATTTGAGCTTGCGTCGTAGTCGGTCGACGCGTGCTTCGAGTTCCTCGCGGACTTCTTCGAAGGTCGGGACAATGACTTCTTCGACTTCTTCAGAAGTCTCTTCGCTTTCTTCGAAAACTTCTTGCTCAATTTCAGCAGTATCGTCTGAAAGGACCGTCAATTCGCGCAGAGCAGGGGGGGCATCACAGACCGCTGCGGAGACATCTTCTCCGTAGCGTTCCGTCAAATAGATACGGTACGCCGAGGCTCCGCTGGAGACCAGTTGCTCCAATGGGATTTGAAATTCCTCGAAGATTCTCTCGCCGCCCGCTGTGAGTTTATGTTGAAGATTTTGGCGGGAAATTTCTAACTCATGTTGAGTATCCTGCAATACTCGACGCTGTTTATGTTCGGCTTCTTCCTGTTTGGAAAGATCCTTGCGATGGGCGCGGAGGCGGTCTCGTTCTTGGAAGACCTCGCGTGTTTCGCGAACGGTTTTGTCGAGAACCAGGGCGTGTGTGGCGATTTTCGATTCCGCATTCAAGATCGCAAATTGTCCGCGTTTGCGTGCCTGTAAAGCTTGTTGGAATTGCTGATTCACTTCTTCTGCTTGTTGCTGCGTCTGGCGGTGTTCTTTTTCAACGTGGGCTTGATTGTCTTGCAAGCTTGTTAGTTGTGCTTCGTGCTTTGCCATTTCAAGTTGCTGCGACTTCATCGTCTGCGAGAGTTCTTGAAGTTGTTCCTCGGCAATGGCGACTTTTGCTTCGAGTTCTTTCAAAGAATCGCGAGTAGAATCGGCAATCGAATCAGAAGACTTCACACGTTCAAGAAGAAATTTTTCTTCTTCATCAAGCTGTTGAACGCGCTCGTTGAGTTTCGCAACTTGTTGTAACTTTTCTTGATACTCAAGGTTGAGTCTGCCGAGTTCTTTTTCCTGACCGGCGAGTTTGGTTGAACATTCTGAAAGGTGACTCGCTTTGCCTTCGAGTTCTTGCCTTTCATCAGTCAGTTCATCGTGTTTTGAAGTAATGAAATCTCCGAGAGCGGTTTGCCGTTCGATGAGAGCTTCGATGTTACGATCACTTTGATGAATACTGTTTCTAAGCTGGCGCAATTCACTTTTGCGAGAAACAATTGACGTTTCGTGTGGAACCACGCCGACGAACAATTCACCGGTTGGAGAAAGGACTTCACCTTGAAGCGTTACAAAACGAGCTTTGCAGTCTTTCGGAAGATCAGAAACGTACACGCGAGCATCTTGCAAGCTTTCGACGATCCATGTGTCGCTTAAAACCGCTGCTGCAACTCCAGGAGATTTTTCTGATTCCGCGATGAGACGATCCGCACGCCCATAAACACCCGGTTGACCAGTCAACTCTATCGAAGTTGTTTCTGTATTCAGGGCAGGGGAGGGGGGAGATGTGTTTGTTGTTCCAGTGGAGACCTCAACGAAGCCAACGCGACCGTCAATCGGTGCTGGTCCTCGGTCGAGATAATCAAGAAACGATTCGAGATCCGAAGTCGCAATGTACTGAGCACGTTCTCCCAACGCCGCGTCGATGATTGGGGCGAGTTCCATTGGAACGTCAATCAAGTCCCGGACGAGACCGAGAACGCGATTCCAAGGAGGAAAATGCGAGGTGACAGAACGTTTCAAGATTTCTTGAACGCCAATCGCGATGCCTTCCTGACGTTGCTCGAGTTCGTCCAGAACAGACAAACGCGCGGCGTCCGCACTGCGGCGTTCTTTGAGTTCTAACAACTGCTGTTCAGCGAGTGCTCTCTGATCGGTGAGATCGGTCCGTTTGAGCTGTAGTTCCTGAACAGATTCCTGGGCATTGCGATACGCCAATTCCGCATCTGTGACGAGTTGTTGGTGTTTGATTTTATCAGCATTGGCTGCCTGAACTCTTTGCTCGGCGAGTTGTAATTTCTGTTGCAGATCAGTTTGATTGGACGACATCGACTCTGATTGAGAATTCAAAACCGCCAGACGCTCGATCGCAGCGGCTTTCTGATTCTCATCTTCTTTAAGGCGAACGTGCGTGTTCGAAATCTCAGTGCGCCATTGCGAGAGATTGCCGCGAATGACGTTGGCGCTGACTTCTTTTTCTTGCAAAGCAGTACGGGAGGTCTCAAATTCTTTGGCGAAATCGTGAAGGTTTTGCTGAGCCGAATGGAACTCCGATTCGAGCTGACGGAGGTGAGCTCGGAGTTTGGCTCGTTGTTCGCGAAGTCGGTGAATTTCTTGATCGATTTCGCTCAGGCGGGTCGCTTGATGGTGAATCGTTGAATTGTGTGTCGCCATCGATTGGCGATTGTCTGCAATCAAACGTTCATGATCAATCAGCTTGTCATCGAATTCAGAGAGAACCTCATCCGTCTGGTGACGGTCAATTTCATTTTGTTCGATTCGATTGCTGACAGCTTGCTGCTGCCCTTTCAAGTTGTCAAGTTGCTGATCTTGTGCATCAAGCTCAGCTGTGAAGTGGCGAAACTCATCTGCGGCAAGACCAGTCCAGAGGTCTTTGAGTTCAGTAGAAACTTCTCGAAATCGAGCCGCTTTACTTGCTTGAGACCGTGTTGAGTTTAATTGAGTTTCGACTTCATCAACGATGTCGGTCAGGCGGAGTAAATTCTGGGCAACGCGTTCGAGTCGACGCTCCGCATCGATGCGTCGCGCTTTGAATTTGCTGATTCCCGCGGCCTCTTCAAAGACAAGTCGACGTGTGGCCGGATTCGCCTGAAGAATTTGATCGACCCGTCCTTGTTCGATAATGCTATAAGCCGCAGTTCCGGCACCGGTGCCCATGAAGATATCTCGGATATCTTTCAGACGAACCGCCGCACCATTGAGTAAATACTCAGAGTCACCGCTATGGTACAACCGGCGTCCGATTGCCACTTCCCGAGTATCGACTGGGAGAAAATCCTCAGAGTTGTCGAATGTCAGAATCGCTTCGGCGAAACCACTGGAGCGTCTCCCGGATGATCCATTAAAGATCACATCCGACATTTCTTTTCCACGAAGTGACTTCGCAGACTGGTCGCCAAGAATCCATTTGATGGCGTCGACAACGTTACTTTTCCCGCTTCCGTTTGGACCGACGACGCAGGTGATCCCTGGCGAAAACTCGAACAGCGTTCGATCCGCAAAACTCTTGAATCCGAACAGTTCCAGAGATTTCAACATGAGCAGGGCAGGGGGATAACTTCAAGCAGACAATGTGTTTTAACTCTGCAATATCCAGCGTTAGAGCACTTCAAAAGTATTTGAACCTTGGGCCGCGTTCATTCCCGCAGGTGCATCTGGTGGTTCCGAACTGGTGCCGGGAATGACAGGCTTATTGGGTTGTTCACTAAACAGGTTCGGCATGAGGCCATCGTTGCCGATTGGAGTTTGAGATGCCTTTCCGCCACTGCCGCCTAAATCTCCTGGTGTACGGTGGTAGACTCGTCCCGGCTTGGGCAGTTTGTCGATGGCGATATCGCCTGGGAGATTGTGTTGATTCTCAGCCTGAATCAGCATTTCAACAATATCAGGGTATGTGGCACCTAGCTCTGAGGCGGCTCGAATGACATCGACAATTTTCGGAGAGACCTCCCGCAATTGTGTTTCTTCTCCAACAGTAATCCTCTTGAGGGTAACTCCATTTGCGGCTGGATTTCCCTGAATGAGAACTTTTGATCCAGCACGTACAAACATGGGGAGTTGGAATTCTTGATTCACGTTGAAGAGAACGACTTCGGATTTCTTATGACGTGTTAAGTGGATGAACGGTTTGCTGGTTGAATCGATCAAGTGCAGAGCAAAGCCTGCATCCGTAGAAATTCTGCCGAGCGAGGGATCGTTCGGGGACATGGTCGAAAGAGCACGAAACGCACCGTAGCGAGTTTCGAGGCTTTCGCTGCTCAGTAATTCCCGCAGAGCTTCAGCGGACTCAGATTTAGGTAAAGCGGCGAGTGCGGCCAAAGCAAATATTCGAAAGGCCGGTTCTTGTTCAGCCGATTCTTTCAAGACAGTGACACCGTCTTCATTCCCCAGATAGGCAAGTGCTTCAGCGACACGAAATCTCGCTTCTGGTGATTGCGATGCGAGACCTTTTTTGAGAATGGGTACTCCATCTGAACCAACTGCTTCCAGCTGCAAAGCGCTTTTCTCCGAGGTTGGCCCAAACATGATTGCTCTTTCAAGCTGTTGCATCCGCAAGTGCTTTTCAACAGGTGCTTCGGTCAAAGACATATGCCGGATACATTGCAAGTAGCGAGGGTAGTTATCTCGATACCGCTCATGAACTACCAGTTCCAGGTGCGCATTGCTTTTTGCGGTCGAGAGAGGTTCCTGAATACCGCTTTTGTTGTAATCATAAAATCTTCTCCCGATTCGATCTGCAATCGTCGTCGACATTCGGACCGTACGGTAATCGCTGCGAATCGCAACCGTGAGTTGACGATCACCACCCGTGTACTTTCCTCCTCCAGGAATGATTCCGCGTCGCGAACCAGCGGCAGATTTTTCTTTGAAGCTGGCGAGGTTGTCGACAAGAATCGGACCCTGAGCCACTGCGATGTCTTTTCCTTCACGAACGCGCCCTTCAAGTAAAGCATGTTCGCTCAGCCGACAGGGCATTAACCACCCTCC
>JAJDEL010000529.1 GCA_029259835.1 Planctomicrobium sp.
CAGTTCGCGCCCATGCGTGCCGTTGCTTCCAAAATTCGTCGCGGAGCTGGGAATCCAGATTTTGTTGATCGACAACCGCTTCCAAAGCTCCGTCCGAACAGTGCAAAAACGAGTTGACAGGCAAGACTTTCGGAGTGAGACGTATTTCATCAATCAGGCCATGGAACCCTCTATTCACAATATCACCTTGTCGCATACGAGCACCGACCGCGAACGGAGCTGAACCCGGTGGCCTGAGTGTGTTCTGGTTAACTTGACCGCCGAGAAATATTTCTCCAGTCAGCTTGTAATCTAGATACCACCTAATTGTCGCTGCGGCTGCTGTCCCTTCATGAACCAGCGCAAAGTGGTGCCAGTGATCCGCGGTGACCGCGCGATCGCCCAATTCGAAAGATCGGCCAGCAAAGCCTTCTAGTTCGACCGACAGTCGGGGACGCTGCTGTTTATCAGCGACCAAACCAATAGCAAGTCGAGTCCAGTCGCCTTTATCGAATGCGAACTGAGTCACTAATCGATCCGCAAGTCCCGTTTCCGGCTGAAATTTGTTGGACTGCGGCGAAAGGAAAAATCCTTCCCAGGTAAAATTGCGGTCAAGGCCATCCGTGTTGCTGCTCGGTCCGACTGCGATTGACGTCCGACCGTCGAATTGCAGGCTCGCCGTATTGGCTCGCGGCTCAGAAAATTTGACGTCGTTCGGAAAATGGGGTGATGTCTTGACATTTGTGAGACGAAATTCAGTCGATGAATTCTGCTCACCGGTCAATTCCCAGCGCTCAGCCGAAACACCAATCAATGGTACAGCGGTGAAAACGCCAAACGCGATAACCAATTGAATCATGACTCCCAAACTGCATCGATTCATTTTACGGGACCCCGGCTCCTTTCAAACGTCGCATGAGGCCGAGACCTCACCATATCAACTCGCTTCTCTGACTGTACCATAAAGACCGGCTAGTTCAGTGCGTCTGGCGCTGCCGATTGAAACTCTCGTCTCCAGGGGCGTCAACACCTGTTCCGTTTCAGCGCTATGAAAATCGTTCCAATCTGAGGATGCTCAAGTGGCTCGTGCAGAATAAAATGGTTGCAACATTCAATGAACACAGCAAGCGACTTTCAATATCCCTCAAAAAATGAATCTGTCAGAACACTCCTCTCATTCAATAAATTTTTTCGACGTTGGGTCGTTGATTGAATTGGAGTTCCGTTTAAAAAGACTGTCACCAGAACCGAGCAACGGATTTTTTAGCCATTAAATATCGCAAGAATATGGACGCACCTCCCACTCAGAAATGGACAATGAATGAGGAGATTGAAATTTACGAGGAGGCGTTTCGAGAAGACCTACGCGGCTTTTCGCTCGAAAGATTTCACCAGTCCACCAACGTAATATTTCACTTCGACTTGATCGAATGACAACTTCTCGACATCTTCTGGGATTTCCTGAATTGGTGGTAGGTGGTCCCGTTCCCTGTGGCTGCGATGGTGGTTGTAACCTTCGATAACAAAGTGAAGGAGCCAATTACGTTCAAGTTTCGATCGTTCCGAAATCAGGAGGGAAATGAAGTCTGGAATTTCGGAGACGGCACTCCGACAGTCGCGGTGAAATTAGATGGCAACGTCGACCAGCAAGCCGCCGACGGCTATGCTATTATCCACACATCACACCTACGAGCAACCGGGCGACTACATCGTGAGCGTGAAACGCAGCCGAGACGATGGTGTCACCGCTACCACGCGACTGTACGTGTGAGCGGCAGAGAACAGGACACAGTGACTCCCTGCTGACTGAATGAAGAGCAATTTTATGACCAATCGAAAACAAGCCGCATGGCTAATGGCAGTCGTCGTGAGTGCCGCTTTGCATGTGGCCGCGGGCAACAGGGTGAACGCTGCTGGTGAGCCACGTTACTACGAGCAGGTGGAGCCTGGGCAGCCGAAGTTGATCGAGTGCGATGTGGCTGTGTATGGAGGAACACCGGCCGGTGTGACGGCTGCCATTCAGGCCGCGCGCGAAGGGAAGAAAGCGGTTTTGCTGTCCTTCAACCGGCACGTTGGGGGGATGACGTCAGGAGGGTTGACAGCGACGGATCTCGGCAGGAAAGATTCTATTGGCGGGTTGGCTCTGGAATTCTACAACCGCATCGGCAAAGCTCGCGACTACCGTCCGTCGGAGGCGGAAACGCTGTTCCGAAAAATGCTGGATGAGGCGGGGGTCAAAGTTCTTCTGACACGTGCGTTAAGCTCCGTTGAGATGCAGCGGAACAGACTGGTGTCTGCCACCATGGAAACCGGAGAGACTGTTCGGGCGGCCATGTTTGTGGACAGCACTTATGAAGGCGACCTGTTGGCCGCTGCAAATGTTTCCTATCTCGTGGGACGAGAACCTGCGTCAGCCTACGACGAATCTCTGGGCGGGCAATGGCAGACGGTGTCGTGGAAAAACGTCTATCAGTTTTGCCGACTGCCGCTGAGCCCCTATGTGATTCCGCATGATCCGGCGTCAGGGCTGCTGCCCGAAATCGCCGCTGAGACTCCTGGAAAACCAGGCGACGGCGACTTCAAAGTGCAGGCTTACAATTTCCGAATTCAACTTTCACGCGGCGCGGACAGAATCGCGTTTCCGAAACCTCCCGAATATGACGCCAATCGCTACGCTTTGCTGACTCGTTTCTTGAATTCCGATGACCGCATCGAGTGGCGGCTCAATTACACGACCGATTCACTGACCGACGGACCGATTCAGATGAGGAAGGGCGACAGCAACAACGCCGGCAGTTTCTCGTCCGATTATGTCGGCGGCAACTATCGCTGGCCCGACGGTACGTACAAGCCAGGTTCGATTACTCAGCTCCAATCACCACGCCGCGGACTTCCGATGCCGTTTCGCGAATTGTACGAACTGCGCGAACGCATTTTTCAGGACCACGTCAACTATCAGCAGGGCCTGATGTACTTACTGGCAAACGATCCTCGCGTTCCGGAAGCACTGCGGACGCGGGTGAGTGCCTGGGGACTCGATCCGCAGGAGTTTCAGGAATCAGGATTCTGGCCCCATCAGTTGTATGTGCGCGAAGGCCGTCGCATGGTGTCTGACTATGTCATCACACAGGCGGACTGCGAATCACGGCGGGTCGTAGAAGATTCTGTGGGTCTGGCTTCGTATCCAATGGATTCACACTTTTGTCAGCGAGTGGTCGTGGAAGAAAACGGAGTTCAGACTGTGCGCAACGAAGGCGGTTTTGGGTATAGCTTTCCGAAGCCGTATCCCGTTTCGTACCGTTCCATCGTTCCACGGAAGAATGAATGTGAGAACCTATTGGTGCCGGTCTGCCTTTCTTCGTCACACGTTGCTTATGGATCGATTCGGATGGAACCGGTGTTCATGATTCTCGGCCAGAGCGCCGGAACCGCCGCGGCAATGACGATCGACAATGATATTGCTGTGCAGGATGTGGACTATGCGACGCTGAAGGATACACTGGAACGCGACGGTCAGCGGCTGGCATGGGATGACAAGTCTGTGCGAAAACCTGCAAAGACGCTTCCCGGCCTGGTGACTGATGATACGGACGCACAAACAACGGGATCGTGGACGTCGGGCGCTTTGTCTCCTGTCTGTGGTCTGACCTACCTTCACGACGGCAACAACGGCAAGGGTGAAAAAACGGCGACCTTCAAAATCAATGTCCCGAAGCCCGGCACGTACGAAGTCAGCTTGCTGTACGTCGCGTCTGACAATCGATCCACAAAGACTCCGGTGACGGTTTCGGTAGGCGAAGACACGAAAGAGATGACCGTCAACCAGCGCGAAGCCACTGCGGTTGGTTCGTCACTGGGGAATTTTCGTATCAACGATTCCATGATTGTGACAGTATCGAACCGAAACACAGATGGTTTCGTTGTCGTCGATGGTGTACAGCTCCTGCTACAGCCGCAGCAGTAGCTGTTTCGCCATTTGATTCATTCAGGTTGAAAGTTGAAAGAAGATCGACTGAGTTCCAATTATCACACGCGCCGGCGATTGGTACTCTGCGGAATGGACTCAAGGACCGCCAACAGAATCACCTTG
>JAJDEL010000530.1 GCA_029259835.1 Planctomicrobium sp.
TCTACGGCTTTGAATCCAAAATCATCGGTGGCTCCGTAAACTGTACCACCTTTGATCCCACCACCAGCCAACCATAACGAGAAGCCCCAGTGATTATGGTCGCGTCCCTGAGATGCTCCGGTGCCGCCTGTCCCCATTTCAACCGAAGGCGTGCGACCGAATTCTCCTGTGCAGAGAATGAGCGTTTCGTCGAGAAGTCCTCTCTGCTTAAGATCCATAATCAATGCAGCCAGCCCTTGATCGCACTGACTGGCGACGGTGCGATGACCATCTTTGATATTCGAATGGCTGTCCCACGGTTGACCGCTGCCGTGCCATGTTTGCACGAATCGGACACCGCGTTCGATCAGGCGGCGTGCCATCAACAACTGGCGGTTCTGTGGGCCTTTTCCATACATCTCCTGGATATGCTTTGGCTCCTGCTGAACGTCAAATGCGTCAGTCGCTTCGATCTGCATTCGATACGCAAGTTCAAACGATCGAATTCGAGCTTCCAGAGATACTTCACCGGGACGTAGGGAAAAGTGTGTCTCATTGAGACTCTGTAACAGGTCGAATTGATCCTTTTGTTCCAAATCTGTCAATCGGCTGTTGCGAACATGTTTGATCAGTTTTGTGGGGTCGGTTTTTGAGGTGTCGACATGAGTTCCCTGATGAACACCTGGCAGAAATGCAGATCGCCAGTTTGCTGCACCACCAACCGGATACCCCCCGGGACAGAGTGCGATGAAACCGGGAAGGTTTTGATTTTCACTCCCCATTCCCCATGTTAACCATGAACCAAAACTCGGACGGACGAGTCGCTGATCTCCGGAGTTCATCAACATCAGCGACATTTCATGATTCGGAAGTTCAACGTGCATCGAGCGAATCACAGCCATGTCGTCTGCACACTGAGATAAGTGTGGAAAGATATCGCTGATGGGAATACCACTTTCTCCATGCTTTTTGAATTTAAATGGAGAAGGTAAAGCGACTCCGGTTTTGCGTTCTGTCTGGAGGTTTTCAAACGGGAGCATCTGACCAGCACGTTTCGTCAGTTCCGGTTTGGGATCGAACGTATCGACTTGAGACATGCCTCCATTCAAGAAAACGTGAATGACGTGCTTGGCTTTCCCTGCAAAGTGGGCACCAGACTCAGCCGAAAGGCTCTCTTGCCCCAGAAGATGATTCAAAGCCAACGAGCCAAATCCCATTCCGCTGCGCTGCAGAAAAAGACGTCGGGAGAAGTCCTGTTGATTGTTCATGATTTAATCCACAAAGACAAATTCATTTGCAGCAAGCAAGGCGTGAGCCAGCCGCTGCCATGGAGTCGTTTTCGATTTTTGGTTCTGAGATGTGACATAACCGGTCGCAATCTCCACTTCCTGCGGTTCTGCGGAACGGGAAAAGACTCGTCGATAGAGAAATTGCACTCGTTCTGTATCGGTCTCTGCAGAAGTAAATTCTTCGAGTGAAGTCAGTGCAGCAGCCCGGTCTTGAATAAACTCAGAATTCAATGCAAACAGCGTCTGCTGCGGAACGTTCGTTTCCGGTCGCTGTGCAGTACACGAACTTGAATTCGCCGCATCAAACGTGCTGGCAAGACTCGACACAATATCTCGGTTCACGAACCCGTAAACGGTACGCCGCGGAATTGCAGGAGATGAAGACAAATCGAAAGGCTTGCCTCCGATCGTGGAATTCAATTCTTCTGATGTAGCCAGCATCGAATCTCGCATTGCTTCCAGGTCGAGTTTGCGGCGAGGCATTCTCCACAACAGTTCGTTGTTTGGATCGAGTTCTCGCGAGTTCGCGTTCTCAACGGCAGCCTGCTGATAAACAGCCGAGAGCATGATCCGTCGATGCAGTTTCTTCAGCGACCAACCGTCTTCTTCGAATGTTGTCGCAAGATAGTCAAGCAGCTGCGAATGTGTCGGCGGTTCGCCTCGCGTCCCGAAGTCATCAGGTGTGCGAACCAAACCTCGACCGAAATGATGCTGCCAGGCCCAGTTCACAATGACTCGTCGAGTCAATGGATTCGACGGATCAACAATCGCTTTGGCAAGTCCCAGCCTTCTCTTGCCAACAGGAAACGGACTGGGGTTTGTATCTGATAAAGCGGACAGAAATCGAGCCTGAACAGGCTCGCCTCGGTCTATGGCATTCCCTCTACGGAACACGAAAAACTCGTTGGCGAGTACGTCTTCCTGCACTGCCATTGCGCGAGGCGGAGAGCCGGGAGATGTCAAATGCAGGTTTTGAATGGCTCCCTTGAGGCCGCTCACTTTGTCACGAATCGGACGGTTCAATAATGTCACCGCGATGTCCGTTGTCATCGCGGTGGGTGTCCTTGCTGTGTAGAGATGCTTTCGCAATTGCCGGTTGATGGGACTGTTGACTTCGAGGTGCCTGGGATCCTCATCGGGAATCACATCGGCTCCACTGGCAGCTTCGAGCGAAGTGTCAATCAAGCTTTGTAACCACTGCTGATGCACGTCAGCAAAGAGTTTTCCATAAGCATCGGCGACATCGATTAAAGATTTCGGATTATTTTTGAGAATGACATCCAGCACGCGCGGGTTCCAGCGTGGTGGAGTTGCACTCAGTGAGTGCATCGCTGGCTGTTTTTTCGAGTCGCCATTTTCCTTGACCAATGCTTGAACTAACTCTGCACATTGTTTGGGAAAATCCTTCGCGTCCAGCTTCGACAATTTCATCCACGGCCCGAAAACGGGATCGTTTTCATTTAATCCGGCGAGATATTTCCGCCAACGTTCCAGCACAAGTGGTCGAACATCGTCCGTGCGATAAGAAAGGAAAGTCGAAGACAAATCTTGCTCTGGAGTCCCTTGTGCCAACTTTTTCAGATAAGCACCCACTTGCATTTTCAGTCGACTGCGCATGACTGCACTTTGATCGCGCGCCATCTGATCCCGCGTTTCCTGTCGCTGTGATAATTCTTTTTCATATGTTCGATAATGTGGAGTGCCGGCAGGCTCACCAATTAAGGGGAGCAATTCTGGCGAATGACTGCTGGCGAGTGTGGCATACAGGGAATAGTAATCTTTTGTCGGAATGGCATCGTACTTGTGGTCGTGACACCGCGCACAGGCGACAGTCAAGCCCAGCAAGCCACGTGTGACGACGTCAATTTGATCATCAATCACATCGTGCGGATTTCTGTACTGCATTCCCACAGACAGAAACCCCAAGCCAGCCATTGCAGGATCATTCTCATCCAGCCCCATCTGATCGGCTGCTATCTGTTCCGTGACAAAGCGGTTGTAAGGCGTATCTGAGTTGAACGCCTGAATGACATAATCGCGATACGTATATGAAAAAGGAAATTTGACAAATCCAATCGCAGTACCACCATGTGTGTCGGCGTAGCGTGCGATATCGAGCCAGTGCCTTCCCCATCGGGGGCCATACTGCGGCGAATCCAAAAGCCGATCCAAGACTTTCTCAAAAGCCTGTTCAGACTCATCGTTCACGAATGCTTCAACCTCTGCCCACGTCGGAGGTAAACCAATCAGATCAAACGTGGCTCGTCGAATGAGTTGCTGACGACTGATCGTAGGTGAGAGAGTCATCTTTTTCTTTTGAAGAGCCTCCAGAATAAATTGATCAATTTCATTTTTTGCCAACTCGTTGACTGATGGAAGTTCTGGCTTGACGATTGATTCAAATGCCCAGTGTTCTTCGTAGCGGGCGCCCTGCTCTATCCACTGACGCACGAGTGCAATTTGCTTGGCATTCAATGATTTCCCGGTTTCAGGTGGAGGCATCACCAAGTCTGCATCATCGGAGGTGATTCGTTTGAATAGCTCACTCTCCTCCGGCTTCTCAGGCACAATCACATGATCTTCTGCAACTTGCCTGATATCCAACCTTAAATCCGCTTCACGATTCCCTGCATCAGGCCCATGACAGTGCAGACAATTCTCGGCGAGAAGTGGTCGGATTTGTTCATTAAACCGCACATCAGCTGCGAGACTCGTACGTGCCTGAAGAGAGAGCATCAGGATCGTGAAGCCAAGTCGCGCGAGTGGTCTTTTGCACATTTCTAACATGATGTTTTTGTTCTCCAGTCCCATCTTTTCTCTACTCGCAATTACTCTCGGAGTCCAACAAAAAGTATTCTTGAAATCCGGTCACATGTTGGAGCATGAGTTGTTCCGCGTTGGAGGAATCCCCGGACTGCATTGCGGTCAACAGTTCCTGGTGGTTTCTGGTTGTCTCCACAGATGTTTGTGCTGTCACTGCACTATGCTGGCGATGCATGCCAGCGAGCCACAACTCAAGTTGAGGCCGCAGAGTCTGCCAGGCGGACATCAATCGTGAATTACATGCTGCTCGAATAATTTCTTCGTGAAAGGCAATGTCAAGATGTGTCAGGTTCAGCAGGTCATGTTCCTGCTCGGTCTGGCAGATGTTCTCTTCCATTGCGGTGACTGCCTCATCGGTCAGTCGTGAGCAAGCCAATGTTGTGGCAGCGACTTCGAGCACTTGCCGAAACTCGATAATCTCATACGCATCTGCCTCGGTCAACTGGCGAACTCTTGCCGTTCCACGATCATTGAACTCCAAGAGCCCATCGCTTGCCAACCGAAACTTTGCGTGTCGTACGGATGCTCGACTCACACCAAACTGTGCTGCCAGATGCGCTTCGGCCAAAGAGTCACCCGGGACCAAAGCTCCGGACAAAATCGCCTCTCGCAGTTGGGCTTCGACATCGTCGGTGACCAGTTGCTTTTGGATTTTCCGAAGAGAAAACCTTGTGTTTCCCGGTGAAGAAAGGTTTGTTTCCATCGACTCAACGTAATCTGTCGACGGTCGACCGTCAATTGTCTGTGCCAATTTTACGCGAAATAATTCTTCGGAACTAACGAACGACCACAACCAAGTTGTTCTCACAATAAGGGATATGACCTGTTCATAAAACACAACGCAGATCGCAACCTCAATCGAACATCAATGTCAGCATCGTGGATTCTTCCTGAACCTCTCTGTCAATCACTCGAGGGCCAATGAGGAGTGAAGTGGAATTAGAATGCCAGCGATGATTTGGTTTGAACCTCTTAACAAAAAGCGATGACGATTACTGGTCAATAATGGTCTTTGAGTGGCAAGGCGAATGCTGTGAGGGTACGCTTTGAGCGTAAGGGACATCCATTATTCCTACCCCGGCGATCACCACGATCAGGAGAGCAGATATGTCGAACGAACCAACACAATTTCCTCGGCGTCGTTTTTTGAAGACCGCAGCTTCCGCGGTTGGTGCCGCAGTGGTGGCGCCTACAATTATCCCAAGCTCGGCTCTCGGTAGAGACGGGGCCATCGCCCCGAGTGAGAGAATTGTCGTCGGAGGCATCGGAATCGGGCGCAGAGGAGGTTACGACCTTGGCTGCTTCCTACAACAAAACGATGTTCAGTTTGTGGCTGTTGCCGACATCAAGGAAAAACGTCGCGGGGAAGTGAAGCAGATTATCGACAAACATAACGGTAACGAAAACTGCGAGACGTATCGCGACTTTCGTGATGTGCTGGACCGCAGCGATATCGATGCGGTACTCATCGCCACCGGGCCGAATTGGCATGCGACTGCTGCGATGACTGCGGCCAAAGCCGGCAAAGACATGTACTGTGAAAAGCCTGTCACAAAGAATATCAGCCAGAGCTTAATTCTGGCCGATACGATGCGTCGGACTGGACGCGTGTTTCAAGCCGGAACTCAAAGACGGAACCTCCCGCACTTTGCGTTCGCCTGCGAGTTGGCTCGAACTGGAAAGCTTGGAAAACTCAAGAAAGTCTACGCTCATCCAGCGGGAATGCAGGCAATGATGAGCGGCTGGCTGATTCCGGAAACCGAACCGGATCCGGAAGTCGTCGATTGGAACATGTACCTTGGCCCTGCTGCGTGGCGTCCGTTCAACAAAAAACTTCTCGATGGTTTCAATTTTGAAAAAGGAGGCGGGCTGGTCGGCGGTGGAGTTCTGGAATGGGGCTCGCACTGCGTTGACCTGTGCCAATGGGCCGTCGATGACTGTCTTCCTCCGGTTGAGTACAACGCACCAAAAGATGGGGAGTTGGTCGCTCGCTACGAGAATGGAACGGAATTGATCTTCCGTGAAAAAGGATGGATTCCTCTCGGCTCATGCCCTGTGCGGTTCGAAGGCGAGACAGGCTGGGTCGAAGCGGGAGATAGCGGCAAAATGGTTTTGAGTTCTCCAGAATTACTGGCTGGCAGAGAAGTCGCTGAAATCGGCGGCTACCCGGCAACGTTTCACGTTCGTGATTTCCTGGACTGTGTCAAAACTCGCAGCAAGCCAAAAGGAAATGCTGACGCGGCGTGTAACGCTCACATCGCCTGCCATGCAGCCAACATCGCCCTTCACTTGGACAGACAGGTCAAATACGACAACGTGACGCATACGTTCATCAACGACGAACAGGCCAACCGTTTACGATCAGAGGCACTTCGAGAACCGTGGAGGCTGTAACACTGCAAATTGTAGTACCGGCATCCTGAACGCTCAGTGATGGAACTTTCTCAGCTCTCCTTCAAATTTCGGACTTATCCCATGAAGACAATCCAATATCATATTCGTTCTGCCGTTCTCCTCACATTATTGTTGGTCATCGCTTCCAGTTCGGTTCAAGCCTTTGACGGTCCTGCGACATCACCTGAAAAAGAAAAGGAACTGCTCGCAGTTCTTGGCTCGGATGCTCCAGAATCAGAGAAAGCCATCGCGTGCAAAAATCTGGCGATCCACGGCTCAGATGCCGCCGTTCCGGCACTGGCGAAATTACTGCCAAACCCTCAGTTATCATCATGGGCAAGAATTGCACTCGAAGTCATTCCCGGTCAAGCTGCCGATGAAGCATTACAGTCCGCGGCGAAATCTCTTAAAGGTCAACTTCTGGTTGGTACGATCAATTCGATCGGATTTCGACGAGACGCACACGCCGTTGAATTGTTAACCACTCAACTGAAGGGCGCCGACGCCGAAGTCGGCTCCGCCGCAGCTGTTGCTCTGGGACGAATCGGAAATGAAGCCGCAACAAAATCATTAAGAGGAGCACTAACGACTGCTCCCGCTAACGTCATTTCCGCAGTCGCCGAAGGTTGTGTGCTGTGCGCCGAGCGGCTCTACTCCGACGGGAACGCAACTGCCGCAACGGAAATCTACGACGAAATTCGCGCAGCCGACGTTCCGATGCAAAGAATCATCGAAGCGACTCGCGGTGCGATTCTCGCTCGCGGTCAGAACGGTCTTCCATTGTTGCTGGAGATCTTTCAATCGCCAGACAAAAAATTGTTCCAGCTCGCATTAGGCACGGCTCGCGAGTTTCCGGGAACTGAAGTGGACAAAGCACTGGCAACCGAATTGGCTCGAGCAACACCCGAACGCGCCGCATTGATCATCCAGGCAATGGCCGATCGATCCGAAACCGTCGTATTGGCTGCGATATTACAATCTGCTGGAGAAGGGGACAAACAAGTTCGATTGTCCGCCATTGATGCACTTAGTCGCATTGGCGATGATTCGTGCCTTTCAGCCCTATTAACGATTGCAGCCGAAGGTGACGCAGACTTAACACAATCCGCGAAAGAAACGCTAGCGGACCTTCCTGGTGAAAACGTCAACTCACAAATCGTTGCGATGCTGCCGGACGCCAAAGGGAAGAATTATACACTGTTACTACAATTAATCGGTCAGAGACGAATCGACGCTGTCCCTGTTGTCGTGAAGTCGTTGGACCACTCCGATCCAGCTATTCGCAGCGCCGCGTTGATCGCATTGGGGGAAACCGTCCCTCTCTCGAAATTGTCTCTGTTGGTCTCGCAGGTTGTCTCTCCAAAACATCTCGAGGACACACAGGTCGCTCGACAAGCACTCATGGCGGCCAGTATTCGAATGCCTGACCGCGAGGCATGCGCCACTGAACTCGCACTCGCCTTGGATCGCTCACCCGCTGCTGCGAAAACGACGTTAATGGAGATCCTCGGCGCCGTTGGTGGCACTAAGTCCCTACAGACGCTCGCCACAGCGGCGAAGAGCAGCGATCCCGAACTTCAAGATGCTGGCAGCCGACTGCTCGGAAAGTGGAATGGTGTTGACGCCGCTCCTGTCCTTCTGGATCTGGCAAAGACTGCTCCAGTAGAAAAATATCGCATCCGTGCGTTGCGAGGTTACATCGGTCTCGCACGAAAGTTCGCGATGCCCGAAAAACACAGAGTCGAAATGTGCCAGAACGCCTTGGACTCGACTCGTCGATCCGCTGAGCAAAAACTGGTACTGGATGTTCTGAA
>JAJDEL010000054.1 GCA_029259835.1 Planctomicrobium sp.
CTTTCAGGTAACCGTTGTAATTCCCATGATGCGTTGCAACTCCGGCGAAGACCGTCTGGCTCAGCAGAACTTTCATCTCGTGACCACGCCAGTCTTCTGCCCATTCCTTGAGGTAGTCTTCCTGCCGTTGACCGAGTAGAACCAAGCCTGGGACGTCCAGTTTCGAAGTGTCGAATTCAGGGTTGGGAACGTGGTCCGCGCGACCACTTTCTGTGTCGACGCGCTCTGGACCACTCTTGAATTGACGGTCCGCGATGACCGCAAAACTGACGTTTCCGTAGACCATATCTCCATGGTAAACGCTGATGTCCTGCTTCACCGGCGTCGGATCATAGAAGTCGGGATGGTGGCTGGTACACGTTTTATGCACGACATTGACCATGCGCGCCGGTTCGCGGTATCCCCCTTTCGAAGAGGCTCCGCCAGCCTGATCTTTCATTTTTGCGCCACCTTCACCCCAGATGTTTCCTTGGAAAACATCGTGATCGTCTGGGATGCAAAGAGTCGGTCGGTCCCGCATCGCTTCCCGAAATGACCAACCAAACTGATAGAACTTGCGCAGGTAATTCAAAATTGCCGGTCCTGCCGGATCGCGAATGATTCCGTAGCCCCCATGGTTCTCGTAGAGTTGATCCCCAGAGAAGTAGAGCATGTCTGGATCGAGCTTCACGATGTTGTTCGCTACCGGTTCGTATGGAAACGCGTAGTCGTTCTGGCAAGTCAATGCTCCCAGACGTAGCGGTCGGCTGGACGGATTCGCTTTGATGCTCCCGGTCCATTCGGAGGCGGCTTCGGTTCCGTCTTTGAACTTTTCACGGTAGACGAGTTTGTAAGGCGTTTCCGTTTTCTCATCCCATTTCGGAATCCGAAATGTCGCGGTCCACGCTTCAGGGTGAAGTTGAGCAGTGCCTGCCGATTCCCATTTACCATCCTTTTGAACGTGAAGCTCGACATCATGGTTGTCGTCTACTCCGAGCGGTCCGGTGAGAGCGCTGATCTTCATGACGAAGCCGTCGTCGCCGCGCGAATCACTGAGTGAATACATCGACCAGAGAATTGGTCCAAAGGCCCGTTCGGGTCGAACGGTGAACGCATCGCCCTGCACCATCCAGTGACTGAAGCGATAGCGCGCTTTGCCTAGATCACGATTTCTGTTTTGACGATTGGAAATGTTGTAGTTGTTGACAAGTGCGATATTTCCCGTGATTGACTCTGGTGCCAGTTGTGCAGAGAGCTTTTGAATTTCTTGGCCTGAGTCGTCGAGAATTCTGACCGTCAGCTTGTATCCTTGTGAACCTGGCTCGCCTGAGAGATGTAAGGTGAAATGTTTCTGGTCGAACCCCGCTGGCAGTTCTTTATTCTTTCCACCAATTGCCAGACGTCCTTTGACAATCCCAACGTTGACACCCCCAGGAGCAAAACTATTGCTGCGGTATTCGTTAATGTCACTACGAATCCCGATTCGATAGCCGACGCCGCCATCGCTCCCTTTCTTCTCAGCTAGGTCGATTTTGATCGACATCTCGAAAGGATTGTCGGTATTTGCGAGTTCGTGGGTGATCAGGTGGACGTTTCGATTCGCTCCGAACGACTGGCATTCGGCGGCACCGTCGACAACTTTCCAGTTCTCCATCGGGTTCGCCCAAAACTGCTCGCCGAGCCAAACGCGGTCATGGGTCTTCGACCAGCGGTCAACAATGTTGATCTCAGTTTGACCAACCAGGGTTTTATCGTTTGTGATTTTCTGGGCATCGACATTCCGATTGATCCCGAGGCAGGTTGCTCCAAATCCAATGAGCTTCAATGCAACACGGCGTGTTAAAGATGTCATTCGTGGCAATTCCTACAGGTGACTTCAGTGTCGTGAGAACTCTCAGTGAAGGTACTCTACCTGTTTGGACCGTGGATTTCGACAGAACGACGTATGGCGAAAATTGATTCGTACGAGTTTTCTGGCCCCACGGATCGATATCTCTGGGATTGAGAACGCAGCGGTGATCACACAATGAAGTGTGATTCTAAAAAATCCGCTTCACGCATATGACTCTCAATGACTACTCATGCGACGTAGCCGAGCTTTCGATAGCGGTCCATTTTATTTCGTAGCGTTCTGGATGTCACGCCGAGCGTTTCGGCTGCTGCTGCTTTGTTGCCCTGGTTATGGACAATGCGCATCAGGATGACGCGACGCTCTATTTCTTCCAGTGGAAGTTTCAAGAAAAACTCCGGGAGGTCGTCTTCAAATGAGTTCTGCTCGGACCTTGTTGGAAACTCGATTTCCGTGATCTCTGCCCCCGTCGCAAGCACGCAACTTTTCAGAATTGTATTCCGCAGTTGACGGATATTCCCCGGCCAATCGAAGTCGCAAAGTTGCCTCATGACAGACGGTGAAACGCATTCGACCCGGCACTCACCTTCACATTGGTATTGGTTGAGGAAAAATGTGATCAGACCTGGGATGTCGTCTTTGCGTTTACTAAGTGGTGGAAGTTCCAGAGTGAGAACATTGATTCGGTGGAAGAGATCTTCGCGAAAACGCTTTCCTTGGACTTCGTCTTCCAGTGTCCGGTTCGTCGCGGCTACGATTCTTGCGTGGACTGTGCGTGTCTCGTTACTACCGACGCGTTGGTATTCACGTTCTTCGAGGACGCGTAGGAGTTTCGCTTGCGTCCCTGCGGGAACCTCCCCGATTTCATCGAGAAAGAGTGTACCGTCCTGAACGGCTTCCAGGCGTCCGATGCGAGTTTGTGTGGCGCCAGTGAAAGCTCCGGCTTCGTGCCCGAATAATTCGCTTTCAATCAGTTGTTCAGAAAGTGCGGCGCAGTTGACCTGCATGTAGGGTGAGTTCACGAGTGAACTTTGCTGGTGAAGAGAGCGAGCCAGCAGTTCTTTTCCTGTACCGGTTTCACCAGTAATTAGTACGGCTGCGGATGATCGGGCGAAACGTCTTGCTCGATCGAGAAGTTCCTGCATGCACTGAGATTGAAAGATCATTGACACGTTTGCCCCCCGGCGATTGCGATTTGGATTGAATACTGTTTGTTCTTCGTGATATGTGACTGGTTAGCTTCAGGTTTGATTTCAACGTCACTCGTTAGCACTGCTGGACAAGCCAGTAGTGGCGGTCAAAGTTGGGCTGTGCTTCACAAGGATTTTCCACAGTGCCTCTTGCTTTTCAGTAGAGCCTTCTCTCCGGTTCTGTCAGGTAAGGTCTGGCAGTGATTTACAACTTGGAATTCATTTTTTTCGGCCCAAAGGGCCATTCGTTGGTCTAGCCCAGCCTCCAGGGCTGTGTTTGAGAGTCAAATGCCATCAGGAGGGCCAACGGCCTGACCATTTGCAGCTCAAATAGCCATTTAACGGTCAATCAAATGACCGGACCGTTGGTCATTTTCGTTTTTATGTGTTTGATTTCCCAGCCCTTCGGGCTGGGCTAGGCAAATGTGCGGGGCTTTGCCCCTGCTGATTTGTGTATAGACGACAGGTTGAAAACCTGTCCTGCTTTACTGGTTATTGTTGATACGCTTTTCGCATTTCGTGAATCTGGTGTTGTCGATCTCTTTCTGGTGTGATTTCACTTTGTTTTGCGGTGAGTTGTGTTTCGATTTTTTGAACTTTCTCTATCAAGCAGATCAGCAATCGTTTTTGTCCTTCAACAAGAGATGAAAGATGATTTGATGATTGAATCGTTGCTTGGATATTGACATCATCAAAATCTGAGTGCTCTTCTAATTCTTGCAGGAGTCCGATAATCGGACGCAGCCGCTCTGTAACGGTGAAGACGTTGTCAGTGTCGATTGCATCACGAATGAGTTCGAGACCCTTGTAGTAGCAGGCATTGAATCGTTGAATTTGTTGTTCAATTTCAAATTCAGTTGTTTTGTCTGGCGAGTTCATTGACTTCCGTTTCCCATTGCTTCAATGCTGTGGAGAGATTCTCAATTTCTTTTTGGAGTGATTTTCGATCCTGAATTTCATCCAGCCACCACCTTGAAAGTGTTCCAATCCATTCTGAATCGCTCTCCGCAACCAGGCGTCGGTACCGCCGTTGAGCTTCTTCCGGCTGACCAAGTTTGCGATAACAACTCGCTTCAAGGAACCGCGCCCAATGCGATTCATGCGGAGTCCATTGCGACTTGTCTAAGGAATCAAGAACGTGCAGGCATTCTTTGTGGTGACCGGTTGCGAAGAGGCTTGAGGAGAGTGCGAACCTGTGAATCGGTCCGGATCTTCTTTTTAGATTTTGTTCTGGTTCTGTGAGTGGAGATGGTAGGGCGGGGGCATTGGGCGAGGTCGCTGGGATTGCCTCAGTGTTTTTGTTTGGAACGATCTCTGCCGGTGGAGGATTCGGTGTCGGCGGATCAGGGACTCGCGCGGGTTGCTGAACAGGTTCAGGTAGCGGAGTCAGTACGTCTTTGTGCTGAATTGTGGGCTGCTGGATCGATTCTTGTTTTTTGCGAAGCTGCATTTCTTGCCAGAGAACGGTCAACTGCTCCATTTGTTGCTGGATTTTATCGAGTTTTTCTTTTTTCTCGCTAGCAAGATTCGCTTTGCTATCTTCCTTTAATGAATCGCTAGGTTCGCCAAGCGGTACTGGTGAAAGTTCAGCCGCCGCGGCTTCTTGTATAAGCAAGGGCAAACTGTTCACCAGAATGAAGCTAGCCAACGAAAGATTCAAAATGACTTTCATATCTATGTGCATTCGATTCACCAAAAAACGAGAACTTGAAAATAATGCGATCAAATTCATTCGCATCTTATTCGGTCTCCTCGTTTTCGATTGTAGGCAAGTTGTCGGTAAAGCATTTGACAGCCATGTCGTGATCGCCACGTTGTTGGTAGATCGTTCCCATCAAGCGGAGCGTTTGTTGTCGCTCACTCATAGACGTTTTGGGATTTGTGAGCACGTTTTTGCAGAGAATGAGAACATCGTTTGCCGAACCAGCCTGGATTGTCTGCGCGTTGAAGGGAAGCCATCTTGAGAATTGTTCTGTTGGAGACTGACGCTCCCTCGGCGGTGCGAGTTCTTCACCAAAGCGAACAGAGGCGGTTGACTGAATCATTTCGCGTGTCTTGAGTTCGACTGGAAGACCGTTGTGGTCAGCCTGAAATTGCTTCGATAAACGCTCTGCTTCCTCATGGAAACCAAGTTCATGATACGCCACGCATTTCAAATACCACCAATGCTCCCCGAAGGCTGTCTGACAATCGACATGATTCGCCGCTGTAAGCAATTTCGAGTTGTCGCGTTCACGCTGGAGCTGTGATCGCTGAGTGTGAATTCGTAGTAACCCAGAGAGGAGTGCGATTTCGTTGCGTCTGGTTTCCGTGTTCACATCACCAATGCAAGCGGCCAGAACTTCTTGTGTTTCTTTGAAATGTCCGGACATCAGGTAAGCCGAGGCGAGCAGAATCTGGGCGTCGAGCTGAAGTTCTGCGCCGCTTGCCTGTTCGACCGCAAATCGTAATGGAGAGATCGCTTTTTGTGGTGAGTTGTTTCGAAGATGAACTCGACCAATATAAACGTAAGCGGCAGCCCCGGTTGATGAACGATCTCCGAGATCAGCCGCTTTGTGGAAGGCATCGAGTGCGCTGGCACTCTCTGTGTCGAGTTGGCATTTCCCGATATTCATCCAGATACTGTCCGGGTGACGAAACGCAGGAAAGAGTTCCAGCGTCCGGTGCAGTCCGCGCAAAGCTGCGTCCGTTTCTCCAGAACGCTGCTTCAGGGATGCCAGTGCCGCTTGACTGTGCGGGGCGAGTGAATGATCTGGAGCCGCTGTCATTGCAAATCGGAGAAGTCGTTCAGCTTGTGCGTGTTGCTGGATGGGTGTCGTTTGTTCAAGTCGATTCACAACGAGAACTGCTTCGGTCTGTTGCCAGTCGCATTTCAGTGGAGCCAGAACCGCGTCGAGAATAATCGAAAGCGGAACTCCTTTGAGATTCACTGAGACGACTCGTTTTTTTAATAACTCAGTCGTCTCAGTATCGATGCGGAGTTCTAACTCTGATTCAGTTACTAACTGCGTCAGTAATTCAAGTGCAGGCAACGCAGGCGTGGTCACTTCGAGGAGAATCGTTTCTGCCGAATCGTCAAGTTTCAACACGCGCTGAACGATCTTATGAGACGGCTGATTCTCGTTTGTCACCTCTGGAGAAAGTACCAGCTCGTCGAGTATCTCCTCGGCAGCGACCTCTTCGTCAGGAATGTGTAGGATGTCGTCTGACAGTAAACTTAGTCCTGCGATGTCAGCCAGAACGGCATGTGCAGCGGTTTGTCCCAGTTGGTGGAGCAGTCGAGATTCGACAGGACGCGATCTGATGTCACGATGTGTCAACAGCGACCTTAGCAGTTCGTTGCGTGCGGATTCCGCTTTGCCACTGGTCGACCAGATTCGAGCCTGCCCAAGTTTCGCAGCAGTTTGAAGTGGTTGAATTCTCGTTTTCGCGGCAGTTTTTTGATAGCTTTGGAATGCCGCAGCTTGCTGCCCTAGAGTTTCGCGACAGGCCGCCAGCTTGAGGAGTGTCCTTGCGTCGGCACTTGCTCCGTGTGTGTTGCAGAGTTCCTGAAGAATCGCAGCCGCGTTTTCATAACTTGCTTCATGGATCGCAGCATCTGCCTTAGCAAGTAACACAGTTTCCGAACGTGATTCATTGATATGGCGCGAATACTCTCGCTCTTGTTCAGATTGAACATGATCTGGCTGCTGCTGAGCGAAGTCTTCTTCCTTTGCCGGATCGTTCTCTTTCGAAGTGGCACTGTTGCCACCAGCATTTTCAGGTTCGTCTGAAGTCTGTTCCCCAGCGCCTTTGACATCGTACTTTGAGTAACTCGTTTCCTGTTGATAGGAAACTCCAACGAGTAGGCCGACTACAACGCAAACGGCAACTCCAATCCAGATGTAAGGTGCCAGGTACCGCATGTTTATGCTTAAAGTTAGGAGTTGCGAAATCAGGAGTTCGTTTAGCCGCACACTTTAAGTGTGCGACAAATCCGATGTATGCGATTCACAAAAGTTCCTAATCGATACAACTTGCTCAATCGTGTTATTCTCATCGACGTCAGCCGAATAGGAGTTCAGTGAAAAAGAATTGGGCAAGTTCTGCGCGGGCGCTTCGATGACTCAACTGGCAGATCATGCTGGAGAAGAAACAATGCACATTCGCAGAATTCAAGATGACCCTCATCCTTTCCCCACTTCCGGTGGACCGCACGCGGTGCTGTCAAACGGTCGTGCAGGAGAAAGCGAATCTGTGGAGAAAAGCAGGCCAAACGTGGTCTCTTCGCCGTCCAAAACATCGACGGAAGAGATTAGTTACCTGCTGGACGAACTGCACTTGCTTCCAGATCAGAATGACGATGCTTTGCAACTTGCCAGAGCGCGATACCAGTCAGGTGAGTTGTTCACCCGCGAAGCTGCGGAATCCACCGCAATTTCATCACTCAGGGATTTTGTTTTTTAATTGTTCGTGCTGACTAACACGACATGGAGAGGAATGATGTTGCATGAGGCAGCTGGTCACCCCACACGAACCAACCAAGAAAGAGGTTAGAGATGGGACTTTCAATTGCCAATAATGTGGCATCACTCAACGCTCAGAACAATCTGACGCGTGCGAATGAAAGATTAACGACTTCCGTAGAACGATTGTCTTCCGGGTTGAAAATCAACCGAGGAGCCGATGGTCCTGCGTCACTCGTGATTTCCGAGAAGCAGCGAGCACAGATTGCAGGTCTCGAACAGGCAATCGAAAACTCCGAAAAAGCGGTTTCACTTGTGCAAACTGCCGAAGGTGCTTTGAGCGAAATCAACGCTTTGTTGGTCAAGGTTCGTTCGTTGGCAATCGATTCTGCGAATACCGGGGTCAATGACAGTGATGCACTTACTGCGAATCAGGCAGAAATTAACAACGCTCTGGATACGATCAACCGAATCGCCAATAACACTCAGTTCCTGTCGAAGAAACTTCTCGATGGTTCCGCTGGTGTGAATGGAACACCGAACGATGCGGATGTGACTTTCCTTGAAGCCACAGACGATACGTCTGCAGGATCGTATGCAGTCATCGTGACCGCAGCTGCTGAAAAGGCAGTTGCTACTGCAGGGACAGCGCAAACTGGGGCTTTGGCAGTGGCAGAAAACCTCACGGTGAACGGAGTCGCTATTAGTCTGAACGCCGGCCTCACACAAGCTCAAGTGGTTACTCGGGTTAACGAATTTAGTTACGAGACCGGAGTCACTGCCCAAGTCACAGGAGGAGCTCTTGAACTCTACAGTTCGAACTATGGGGCGTCCGCGTCAATTTCTGTTGTTTCAGATGTTGCCGCTGGAGCAACCAGTTCTGGGGTTGGAACGACAGCTATCGCAGATACTGGCCTAGATGTTGCTGGAACGATCGATGGCGTCGCCGGAACGGGAACGGGAGATGTTCTAGTAGCAACTTCTGGAGCCGCACAAGGGTTGTCTCTTTCCTTCGCAGTCGCTGCCGGCGATCCAACGTCGTCTGTCACTGGTGCTCAAGGATCTGTGAGTGTGACTGATAATTCGTTGACTTTCCAGATTGGTCCAAATGCGAACCAGACGGCCGACATTGCGATCAACCGAGTCAATCCAGCTTCACTAGGAGTTGGTGTCAGTGGAAATCAATTTGGAAACCTGAACCAGGTTGATGTCACTTCCGAAACTGGAGCGCAAGACGCACTCGCCGTGGTTGATGCCGCGATTGATGACATTACCACGCTGCGTGGTGACCTCGGTGCGTTTCAGGCGAATACGCTTTCTGCAACTGCCAGTAACCTGAGAACGACACTGGAGAATACGGTCAACGCCGAGTCGATCATTCGTGATACCGACTTCGCTGCGGAAATCGCAAACTTCACGCAACAACAGGTTCTCGTGCAGGCGGGAACGTCAGTCCTTGGAAATGCGAATCAATTGCCACAATTGATTCTCTCACTTCTCGGGTAAGACGCGACATCATCTCGTTCCTCTCAAACCCGTTGAAGAGACTTCCCTCTTCAGCGGGTTTTTGTTCGGAGCGTGAAGTTCACTTTTCATAGGAAATCATCATGATCGCGATCGATGGACTGATCACAGGAATCGATACAGAGACCATCATCGAAGGTCTCCTCGATATTCAGAAAACACAAATTGATCGGCTTGGAATCCGACGCCGAGATATTGAAGCAAAGCAGGCTGCCTACGATTCACTGGAAGTTCAGTTAGCTTCGTTCAATACGATTGCCGATCAACTTTCACGACCGCAATCGAACGTCTTCGGCGCCCGGGGTGTGACAGTCAGTGATGAGTCGGCACTCTTTGCAGTTGCGAAGACGGATGCGTCAATCGGAACGTACCAGATTCATGTCGATGCGTTGGCACGTGCGCATCAAGTTGCTTCAGCCGGATTCTCAGACGCTGATGCAGAGATCACACTTGGAACATTAGATATTCAAGTCGGTGATGGTGACCTGAAGACAGTCACGATAGATGCAGAAAACAGCACGATTCAAGGCTTGGCTAATTCAATCAACAGCGCCGACGCCGGAGTTTCGGCGACTCTGGTCAACGATGGTTCGACCGGTGGGAGACCGTATCGATTGCTTCTGACTGCGGAGAAGACTGGTGCCGACAACGAAATTGTGATCACGAACAACTTGGCGGCCAGCGGCGGAACGGCGGTTCAGCCGACGTTTGATTTTGGAAATCCCGTGCAGGCTGCTACGGACTCGCAAGTTCGCCTGGGGTCAGGACCGGGAGCGTTGACTGTTCAGAACGAAACAAATGAAATCAATGACCTGATTCAGGGAGTGACACTCGATCTGCTCGCGGCGGATGTGAATCAGGAAATTCAGATTCGAGTTGGTCAAAACACAGAACCAGCGACAACGGCGGTGAATGATCTTGTTGATACTTATAACTCAATCGTGACGTTCATTGATGATCTCGTTCGCTTCAATCCAGATACAGATCAAGCGGGATTACTCATCGGTGACCGAGCAATTACGGATATCCAAAACGATATTCGCTCCGCCGTACTGGATGTTGTCCCAGGTCTGGATGGGGATTCGAATCGTCTCTCCGTACTGGGCATCTCCATCAACAACCAAGGCAAATTAACTGTTAACGCGACGCGGTTGGAAGAAGTTCTCTCTGGTCGAGTCGAAGAAATTACACAGTCCGATCTCAAGGAATTGTTTGCGCAGAATCATACGAACGCTGACTTGAATGCTCCGGCTGGAATCGGGACGCGGCTCGGTCGAATTATTGATCGATTGATCGATGTTGAAAACGGTGGCTTGACATCAGCTCTTGTTGGATTGAATGTACAATTTATCAGCATCGTTGCATCAATTGACCGTAAAAAAGCACTCTTCTATATAAAACAGTAATATCTGATCGCTAATTTCGTAGCATTTGAACGGGCGATCTGTTAACTGAAAACGACCGG
>JAJDEL010000531.1 GCA_029259835.1 Planctomicrobium sp.
GGCAAAACGTCCGTTTCCATCGGAGGAAGTAGTTCCGACGGAACCGGTTGTTCTGCGAGTGATCCACTCTCCGCGTTCGGAAGCACGCTTGCGTCCGGTTTCGTTGCGAACGGATCTTCTACGACTTTGGGAATCGAAGGCAAAGGTGGTGTCGGGTTGAATCCGGCATCGCTCGGCTCGGTAGGTAGCACATCGGCAGTCTGAATAGGGCGAGGCTCAAATTTCTCAAATGGATTCGATGCAGGAACTTCCGGGCGTACCGGTTCATTTCCTATCGGTGGGACTGTAAATTGCGAGAAAGGATTTTCGAGGTTTTCATTTGGTAGCTCTGTGCTTTCTGTTTTTCTTTTCGGTAATTGGTCCGACGTTGACAGGCCCAAGGTTGGTAGAGCACTTGGCGGCAATAAAACTGGTCCAGGATGAGACGGTGGTAACTTCGTCAAACCAGGAGTGCCTTCATTGTTTTGACCAGTTTGTGGTCCGAATCGGTTGACAGGTTCTGGCGGGATTTCAGTTGGTAAAACAGGAGAAAATTCTGCACCGAGCCGGTCAGGGAGTATGAGTTTGCCCTCAGATTCACTGTTTCCACCAGGAGCCGTTTCGTACCCTGCTTGCAGGACTATGCCTTGTTCCGAACCTTCTGGTACACTCGCCCCAACCTGGACAATTTCGTTTGGGCCAGATGGGATTTCAATCTTCGGGATTTCATTTCCGCTGGCTGAAAAATAACTCGATGGCATGACTGGAGTCGTTGCCAGAGCCTGGGGAGCCTCTTCTTCTGAACCTTCAGTGAGCGGTTTCGCATTGCTGTCCGCGAGGAATTTGTTAGGGAAGACACTCGCTGTTTTTTCGGTCGAATTTTCTTTCTGATCCGCCAATGTTGGCTGAAAATCCCAAGGTTTTTTAGCAGGTGTAGGCTCGAGTTCGCTCTCTGTTTCAGAACCTGGGAAAGCTGGAGCTTGACCTGCTTCTGATTGAGAAGGTGCGTTCCCAAGTCCAAGATCAACCGTTTCAGTATTCTCATCGAAACCTGAACCTTCCGTGCTTTCCTCTTGTTCAAGATCGGAGGAGTTCAGAGCTGTGAACTGTTGCGGATCGGTTGAGGGTGAGTTGTTTTGAAGGTTTTCATGGGCGCGCCACACCGCAAAACAACCTCCACCGACAACAGCCATCAGAACCAGGGATTTTAGTAACAGGCTCTGCATCAGGGGAATCCTTTCCCATCTCGATATTCCTGCTTTTTGAGGCAGGAGAAATAAGTTTATGTTTGCGCAGGTTGCGTCATAGCAAAATTTTCAAAACTGAGTAAAGATGAATCCGAGCGGCAATTTTTGCCGCTTTTCCTTGAACTCCGGCATCTTTCCCTGTGTGTTGCGTTTGAAACTCAGTTCGGGGCCGTTTTTTCTGCTGGAATGCTGTTATTGATCAAAGAAGAAGTTTTGATCTGGTCAGTGGGTTCTTTTCAGTGTCACCGTTTCAACGAAATGTACGAAGCAGGCGAGCTTTGAATTTGATGTTGAATTGATCGATGATCGTCGATGGGTTGCGTTTCAAGAACGAATCTTTCAGATTACAAAGTCGAAGCACATCTGAAACCGGATTGTGTACTTAAATCAGAGGGGGCTGAAAGCGTTTCTGATTGGAGAGATCAGTTTGTCGTCATCGATTGTTCCTTACACATTAAAAGTTTTGAAATCTCATGTTGAGGTGACTTTCCATCCACCCATCGCCGAGGGGACATGGTCGGATATCGAAAAACTGGGTGACGAAGTGACTCAAGAGTTAGAGCAGCGAAAATCCCCTAACTGCTTGATTGATCTCGCACCTTTAAGTTACATGGGCAGCTCTCTGGTTGCGGTGCTTGTTCGTATTTGGAAAGAGGTGAAAAGCAACGACGGTCGCATGGTCATTGTCGTCTCGCACCCAGTAGTCGAAGAAACGCTGACCCTCGCCGGGTTGGACAAAATCTGGAATCTCTATCCAGAAATGAATTCCGCTTGTCGTGCGCTTGGCGTGCCGCTTCCAGATGCAAATACAACACATTCGAACTCAGGTCGTAGTAAAGTGTTGATTGGAGTTGTCCTATTAGCTGTCATCATTCTCGGAATTTCTTTTTTCCTGCTGAATCAACAATAGTGAGACAAAATTTGAATGGAGAGGTGTCAAGGGAATATTGGCGTCCATGTTGAAGTGAGAGAGGGAGCCATCCAAACTCTTTCGTCTTTTTCGTTTCATTCGTGGTTGTTATCTTGTTTGAGGTGATGCCGCAATTTGTAAAATCCAGACCGAGAGTCTCATGTCCAGTGAAGCCGCGGAGCAAGACTCCACAAAGAACAAATCACTCCCTCCTGAAGCGCGTCAACGCGCGTTTCAGGAAGAATTAATGAGTCTCCTTGACCTTGTCGGAGTTGAACCGCTTGTTGACTTGCTACTCGAACGTGCGTTCCAACTCGGCGCAACCGACATTCATCTAGATCCTCGCGAGGAAGGGCTTGTTCTACGGTTGCGATTGGACGGCATGTTGCACGACATCCTCCATCTCGGAGCAAATTATGCCCCTCAGTTGATCTCGCGAATCAAGCTTATTTCCGGGATGAATATCACCGAAAAGCGGCTGGCTCAGGATGGTCATATTTCTAACGCGATGCTGAAAAACAACCGTGATGTCCGTGTTGGTTCAGGACCAACGATTCACGGCGAACGAATTGTGATGCGTTTAATGCCTGACCATTCGCAGTTCAATTCACTAGCCCAACTCGGCATGAACCCGACACAAATTGAGGCTGTCAACCGTGCGATTTCAACACCACATGGAATGATTTTGAGTGTAGGACCGGTCGGCTGCGGGAAGAGCACAACGACGTACAGTTGCCTCACAGAACTCAACTCAGCAGAGCGTAGCTTAGTGACGATTGAAGATCCGGTTGAAAGACGACTGGAAGGTGTCAATCAAATTCAGATCGACAACAAGATCAAATTCGGATTTGTAGAAGCTCTCAGAGGGGTCCTCCGTCAAGACCCGGATGTCATTATGGTCGGAGAAATTCGAGACTCTGAAACGGCGCACATTGCTGTTCGAGCAGGTCTGATGGGAACGCAAGTCCTCAGCACTCTTCACGCCGGGGATACTGGTTCGACACTCGATATGTTCCGTGAATTTCAAATTCCACGGATGTTTCTGGCCGATTCGATTAAGTGCATTATTGCCCAGCGGCTTGTCCGAAAGGTCTGCACGAAGAACCGAGAGACTTACGCTCCAGATCAGGCGACCAGACAAATCCTGGGCATTGAACCTGACAATGCTCAAGTCATTCAACTCGCACGAGGTGTCCCTGCCGACAGCAATTTTCATACAGGTTACTTCGGTCGCACGGGAGTCTTTGAAGTCTTGTCGATGGATCAGGAATTGCGACAACTCATTGTCTCCGGAAAACCAGGTCGACCTGTCTATGAACTTTCCAAAGAGAAAGGGATGGCAACTCTCGAAGACTGCATCAAAGAAAAAGTACTGGAAGGTGTGACAACCATCGAAGAGATGCTACGAGTGTTGATGTAGTCTCTCGGCAACGCTTCAGATCGCAGAAGCCCGGCTTTTCAAAAAAGCTGGGCTTCTTTCTTGAATCTTTATTGCAGCGGTCGTTCAGCCCCGCCGACACGAACTGGTGGACGTCTGTTCTGGCCCTTTTCGATCGCATCTGTGAATTCACGAAACGCATCGTCCAGAGGACCAATTCGCGTTTGAATGATCGCTTCGGGATTTTTAACCGGCCCGACAACTTTTACGCGAATCCAGTTGTTCCCAAAACGCTGGATAATCGGACCTAAGACTGGCAGGCGATTATTGGCTCTGGAATCAAACGTCAAATTGATCAGCGAGAGACCACCACTGGCGAAACCAACGTTTCCTTTTCCGATCAATCCTAATGCATCGCCGCGTAATTCGATTCGTGAGAAGTCAAGCAGCCCGTTTTTGATGTCGAAATCACCGTAAGCGTAGTTAAACGCTGTGTTTCCAACTGGGCGGAAGTTCATGACAGCAAACATTTGAGCGAACGCTGGTAACTCCATAATCGCTGCCGGGACAATGTTAACCCAACCTTTGCCGGTCATTGCTTTCGTTGATGGTCCCATCCCTTGAAAACCGACAATTCCGTTCACCTTTCCGTTCAGTCGCCGTGCATTCTTAAATTGATCACTCGCCCACTCCGCAAGTTCAACATCACTGACATTGACTTCTGCTTTGTATTGAGTCAACTCTGGCCTCTCTGCTAGGACAACGAGAGAATCGAACCCGATTTGACCGCTATAAATTTCGGCTCGAAGTTGTTTCCCTGTATGTAGATTGGGTTTCAAATATTGGGGCTGAGGGTCAATAAACTTGGGCGTGCCCACGACAAGGCGATCACCCTGCACGTGAAATGGACTCCGGATATTCCGAAACGACATCTCCAAAGCAGTCGCTTTGTCGAGTTCAAGGTATCCTTCCATCCGCAATTTTTGACCGTCCCAGACTCCATTTGAAATATTCACTTTTCCAGTGACATTGCTCAATGGTATCCCAGCGAATAAAGAATTATTTTCAAGAAAAGTCTTCTGCACCCATTTGGCAGTGACAATTTCTTCCTCTCCTACCCAGCCTTTCAAATCAACTCTGAGTTGAAGATCAACATGACCTTGCAGGTTCATCGCCTTGAGTGTACTTGCCAGATCTTCAGGGAGGGCTCGCTCTAACTCTTCGTCGAACTTGACTTTCGTGAGTCCTAAATTTCCGAAATGAACTTCCCAGGCCACCGGACCACTCGAAGGAATTTCAACAAAAGTCGGCCAATCTGGATCGGTTCCATCGATATGCAAATAGGTTTTGTCGTGCCAGCCATTGAGTGAGTGAACATGGATCCGCTTGCCATCCCAGTCGAGCGCCCCAACAACGTTGTCCCATTGATACGGCAAGGCGACCGGCTTGATCGTACCGTCTCTCCATTGAATCCCCTTGAGTTTTACTTGGGTTGGGGAACCAGGTCGCCATCCAATCACGACCTTCTCAATGTCAAGAGTGCCAGCGAGTGCGAAATCCGTCCAGAGTGGAGCAAGGTGAGGGGCACTGGCGAGCGAGGCTTTTTCAAGATCGCTATCAATTGGAACTCTGACGACGCCCAATTCAAGACCAAGGACTCCGGGTTTGACTGTTCGGTCTAATACTCCGTTCCCTGAAAAAAGAGCATGACCATGTCCGGCCTTCAAATCACGAAACTGCCAAACATCTTCCTTCAGACCGTCGTACTGAATACGTCCGCTGAAGTTCTGGAATTCGTAAGGGAATCCGACGAAATTCAACGTCGACTCGCGAACATCTCCGACCAGTTGCATCTTGAATTGATCGTGAGTTTGTGCGTTTTTGAGGAAGCGTCCTGTAAAATCGATGACACCTGACAATCGCAACGCGTTGATTGCTTCTTTGATTCCGGCCTGTTCCGGACGTCCAAATCCGTTTGAGAATTGATCGTCAATAGGGAGGTTTTTGACAGTAATCGTATAGTCTGCGTCACGGTCCAATGTTCCATCGCCGAAGGAACCATTCAATGTGACGGGTCTTTTCCCGGCCGTGCCCGTCATTTCGATAACGAAATCACCTCCAGCGTGAGTGATTGCACCATGAATATTCTCAACCGGATAGCGGAAAAAATCATGCACAACACGACAATCTCGGGCTGTGAACTTCCGCAACTTGACATTTAAGGGTTTTTGAGGCTGTTGAGTGATATTAAAATCGAGATCGAAAATTCCGGATGGACTGGTCAGTCGATAAAGTTTGAGAAGATCTTCCGTCAAAATGGACTGGATTCGTTCATCAATTTGCAGATTCGACGCGCGAACCACAAACTGTTTCGACCAGTCCCCTCCGACGCGCTGAGCGACTCCATCAATAAAGAGTGAACTCTGATTATTAGCAGCTCGGAATTCACCAATCGTGATCTTCGACGGCGACAGTTCTATTTTCGCATGAACATCATAGAGCGGAATCGGCAGGAACAAATCGGAGACTTGACCATGTTCAATGTCAGCTGTGACTAAGTAATCCAGCGGCGATTCCTTAGAGGCTTGCCCGACCGAAAAATTCAGTTGAACATCGGCTCTCACGAAGGACTCATTGTTTGCAACCGAAAGATTCCGTGCAGCCGAGGACGGAATTCGAACATTGCCATTCGATGCCGAGCGGATCAGACTATCAGCACGGTTTCCTTGATGCCGCGCGAGGTATTGCGGGCTGCTGCGAAGACGTGCCAATTGCGTTGCAACCTCCGGAATCCATTGCCCGGTCTGTTCAATGAGTGATTCATCAACACGAACCGTCCCTGACTGACCGGTCAGTTTCCATTCATTCGTCCGCGAGTCAATGAGACCGTTCAAGGCAACCGGTCCCAGGGAATCGACAATCGCATTTCCGGAAATTAGATAGCGCTGCCGTGCCTCTGGAGAAATCTTCAATTCGATCCCAGTCGATGAAACGGAACGAATCGGTCCGCCGAGAGTCGATTGCAAGCCGACTTGAAATTCACCATTTTTAATCACAACAGTTGCAGAATATTTTTGCCTTGCTTCTGGTTTGCGAAAGTCACTCCAGTTCCAGCTGCCATCGGGAGATTTCACAGCGAAAACTTGCGGTGAATCGAGTTCCAATTTCTTGACGAGAATTCGCTTCGATTCTTCAAACAGTTGCCCATCGAGATGCAGAGTCAGTCGAGGAACTTTGGCGAGTGTTGTTTCATCACTCTTAGAGCGAAACAGTAGTTCCGTAACGACGACTGACGAAGTGTTAGCGATCTGGACATTTTGGAAACTGACGTCGCAAGTCGGAAACATCGTCGCGAGCTTGTCAGAGAGGGCCCGATGGATCAGAACATCTTTTTGCGTCCAATAGTGCAAACCGACAGCCCCAACTGCGATCACTCCGACCAGCAGCAGCACGAGCATCCATTGCAACGTTCCGCGGATTCCATCCCAGGTCACGATGTGTTATTGCCCTCTCCGAATTGAGGTGATGTACTGCCGGTTCCACCGGCCATGGGAGGTGTAGGTCGTGTTCGGCCGGTAAAACCGACCCTACTTGCTCTCACTCCGTTTCTGTCTGTTCATAACCGACAAAATCCCGAATGCCGTGAGCACCATCAGGGGAGCCTCAGCCGGAAGTCGATACCTTAACGAACTGACAAAAATGGTATGGAGTGCAGAAAAGTAGAATATCGGCCCGGCACAAATGACAATAGACCAATACTGCCGCCGAATTCGGACACCTCCGATGATTGCAAGCAGAAAGACTGGCAATGTGTACAGGCAGAGTCCGATCCGAATGATCGCTTTGTCAAACTGCTCCGCATTCGGCCAGGGTTTCCAATATCGCCACAGTTTGATCCCGGCCAATTGGACAACTCGTCCGGGGTTTGCTTTTGCGAAATCCACCGCTCGGCGGCGATATTCCTTGTCGACTTCATATTCAGAGAATTCCAGCGGTAGCTGGTCTTCATCGAAGAAACGCATGTCGCTGTCACCGGTCGCCTGCGGGTTGAGACCATCGTACAGACTTGGTCCCATCCAGTACGTCGTCAGCGAAAAATGCCCAGAGACGGACTTGTTCCGCAATCCCCAAGGCAACAGGCAGAGGAATAGACTCAGCATGATCAGTGCCGCTGCGGCGGAACTCTTCCGTCGAGGCTTGATCAACAAAAACAGGAAGAGTGAGGCCAGCGGGCCGATCAAAATCCAACTCGGCTTCATATAAACACCCAGCGCAATCGACCCGCCTGTCAAAGAAGCCCAGCGAAGCGCAGGCCATAACCTTTCAACTTTGAGTTGATCAGTGAGTGAAGTTGTGAGTCCGTGCAGACAGATTAACGTGAGCAACATCGCCACGGTGAACGCCGTTTCGGAAAGGATCAATCCTGAAAACCCGACGGACGCTGGAGCGACTGCCGCCAGCGCTGCTGCAATCAATCCGACGTTTGGAGAGTGGAGTCTTTTCCCCAAAACGTAAACCAGCCAGCAACTAAACGCCCCCAATGTTGCCAACATGAGTCGAGCGGCGAAGAGACTCTCGCCGAAGAGCTTGATCGAGATTGCCAGAATTGCCGGGAAGCCTGGCATCCGATGGACATAGCGTGGCGGCGTATGAACCGCATAGTCGCTCCCGCTGACAATCGACTTCGCCAATTCCCAGTACCCTTCTGCATCACCTGCAATCAGATACTCTTGCCCTCTGGTATCAAGCTTCACATGCAACCAGACGACGAACCCGACCCGCAAGCCAAGAGCAACAAGCAAAATGACCACCAGCCATCGGCAGTCGCACATTGTTCCTTGTCGAGAACTCATGGGAGGGCAACTCCGTCAGGGACGTCACCATCAATGAATATGCGGTGCCAATGTTCCAGGCAGATCAGATTCCACATTCGGTACGAATGATCCCAACGACCGTTCATGTGGTCGTCCACCATCTTTTGCAGTGCTGCTGGTTTGAAGTAACCACGCTCGAAGCATCGCTCGGAAAGGAGAGAATCCTGCACCATCGGTTTCAGTTCGTTGCGGAACCAGTGGTCAATCGGAACTCCGAAACCCATTTTATTTCGCTTTTGGATTGACTCCGGAATCAGGTCTGCAAAGGTTTCAACGAGGATCCGCTTGCCAAGACCCTGACGGTATTTCAATTCAATCGGCATCTGCGCCGCCAGTTCAACGACGTGGTGATCGAGAAACGGGCTGCGCACTTCGAGGCTGTAGCACATGCTGGCGACATCGACTTTCTTGAGGATATCGCACGGCAGGTAACTCACCACATCAGCACTTGTTGTCCGCGTGACAAAATCGCGACTCGGACATTCTTCGTAGGTGGATTGGATGAATTCACTGCTGTCGAAACCATCAATGGATTTTCGGAACTCAGACGTATAGAGATCATTCCGGGATTGCTGATCAAAGATTCCGATCCAGCGGAGGTAGCGTTTTTCAGGAGTTTGCCCCAGCGCCCCAATGAATCGCTTCAAGCGGCGACCGAACGAGCGTTGCTTCGTTGATGTCGGAATCTGCTGCCAGAGATCCCACCCGAACATGGAGCGAACCGACTGCGGTAACCAGTCCGTTTTCCCAGCGAGATCAACAGCCTGATAGCGTGGATACCCAGCGAATAGTTCGTCGCCTCCATCTCCGGAGAGAGCAACCGTCACGGTCTGCCGTGTGACATCCGAGAGGTACATCGTCGGGATTGCAGAGCTATCACTGAATGGCTCGTCGTAATGCCAAATCAGCTTGGGGAGCGTTTTCAGTGCCGACGGCTCGACAACAAACTCGTGGTGGTCCGTTCCAAGATGTGCTGCCGCTTCTCTGGCGTATTCACGCTCATCAAATTCTTTAACCGGAAAGCCCATCGAGAATGTATGAATAGGTTTGTTCGAGAGAGATTGCATCAATCCAGAGATGATCGTCGAGTCAACACCGCCAGACAAAAACGAACCAATCGGAACATCCGAACGCATCCGCAGCCGAACAGCTTCAGTCAACGCCTCACGCAGTCGTCGCTTCCATTCATCGACCGGTAAGGTCGGCAGCGGTGCCGTCTCAGTCGGTTCATAAGGAGGTTGCCAGTAGCGGGAGACCGTGACATTCCCGGCTTCAAATACGAGCATGTGTGCTGGTGGAAGTTTCTGAAAACCCTGCAGAACCGAACCTGGATACGGAACGTACTGGTAGGTCAGGTACTGATCGATCGCACGACGGTCGACCTTTCGCTCGACGCCTGGAACTTGAAGAATCGCCTTCATCTCGCTCGCGAAGAATAGCCGCCCATTGTCGTGTCGATAAAACAGCGGTTTTTGTCCCAATCGATCACGAGCAATCAGCAACCGTTCCCGATTTCCGTCCCAGATTGCGAAGGCAAACATCCCGCGCAAATGCTGAACGCAATCGTCCCCATGTTCTTCGTAGAGGTGAACAATGACTTCGGTATCGGTGTCTGTTTTGAATTGATGCCCCTTCTTGACCAACTCCGTTCGGAGTTCGCGGTAGTTGTAGATCTCTCCATTGAAGGCAATCCAGACAGTCTCATCTTCATTCGACAAAGGTTGGTGCCCTCCGCCGAGATCGATGATCGAAAGACGACGATGCC
>JAJDEL010000532.1 GCA_029259835.1 Planctomicrobium sp.
CCTCGCGAACTAACGCCAGATCGTAACCTGCCTTCGTGCGAGTATCTTTCGGCCACCAATCTTGCTTTTCCCAATCCCGCAAAGTGCGAGTCGTCACTTCCACCAACTCCGCAGTTTCCTTCTGCGTCTTGATCCGCTTCGGTGTTTCCGACTTGCTTTTTCTGGCTGCCAAATCTCACTCGTCAATCCAAAAGCGGAAGGAAGGAAGGCGTTTTTTTCTTAGTTAGCGACAAATTCTTCGCGGTGAATGTACCGCGCGCTGGCCGGGGGGCCCCCAGGAGGACCCGCGACCTTGATCACGCGCGTGATCAAGCCGCCTCTGATCGCTCAGGTGATGCAAAGGCTTTGACTTCGATCGTTTCTGTTTTCTGTTCGACGATCAAACCTTTTTTGAGTTGACTCTTTTTGAGCTTGCCGTCTTTGAATCTTTTCTTGATGCCTTGCAAGTCAAGCGACACCTTGACATTCAGCCAGCCAACAAGATCCAGCTTCTTCAACAGCTCGTCAATCGTCGCTTGCAGTTTGCTCTTCTTCGCTATCGCGGTGGCAATATCATCAGCCTTGGTGCCACTCGCCATAGCGACACCACCAGGCTTAGACTTATAGCTGACCTGACCACATGCAAAGCGTGCTGTCTGTTTACCATCAGTGAAGATGTCAGGCTTGTGGTCAGGGACATACAGGTTGATGGCAGCGAGGACATCAGCCCGGTACTTCTCAAAGGGGACTTGCTGACCACCGACCTCCATATTGAGATGATCGGCCCATCGCTGATTGACTTGGTCAGTCTCAGCCTGCCTCTTTCCAGAGACGGCTGCTGTCCTGGCATCAATCCCAGCCAGGCAAGCAATAGCGGCTGCCAGCTGTTTGGGGTTGGTGATTTTGGGCGTCTTGCCGATCGGCGCCGGCATCGGCGGTAGACTTGCTTTGATTTGCTCTGCTGTTGGCGTCCTTGCCATGCTTTGCTCCTAGTTCCCATCCAATGGTGAACACAGCCAGCACGACGCCGGCCGCTGCAATTAGGTCGTTTACTCTTTCGGCCCGCATTCGCTCATGATTTCTTCCATGCGTTTCTTCGGATCAAAGCCTTTATCCAATCTGTTAAGTTCGATTTCGCGGCGAAGCAAATGGGCTTCGGCCTGCTTGATTCTTAAACGAAGCATATCTCTTAATTCCACAATTTCAGCACGTTCGGAAAGGTGTTCTCGGAGCGCCTGAGAATGAGAAGCACGACATGCTTTGATCAGCTCGATGTCAAATTCTCCGACACTGTTTAACGCCTTCTCAGGCCACCAGTCCGCAGAGGGCATTGCTCGAAAAGTTCTATGAGACACATTGAGCATTTCCGTCGCCAGACCGCTCGAAACAAACCGCTTCCGATCTGGCTTGTGTTTGATTGCCTCATCAATCCCCTCGTTCAGAGCCTCTTCAAGTTCTTCAATGATCTGATTGTTGCGAGCCGATGCTGCTTTCATTTCCTTTTCCGTTTCCCGGATCTCTTCTTCTGTTGGGACTGGCAAGTATTCACCCGACTCATTCAAAACATATTCTCGTGGCCCATCACCTGTGTAGACCTCGATCGTTCTGCCCGTCCTGCGAATGCCTCGAAGAATGTCCCTCTGTTGACTAAATTTCGTCACGATTGCGCCGACCAGTGAAATCAAAGCCGCACCTGAAAGGACGCCGAGAATGGTGCCAACGATCATTTCTTGAATTTCATTCATGCTTTCACCTATTCCTTATCCAACGCCGCACGCACGGCCGCGTCCTTCGCCTCGAGAAGCTTCCGAAGTGCAACGGTTGTCTCTGGACTGTCTGGATATTTCTCTGCGACAACATCCGCAAGTATCGAAAATTGAACACTCACAGCCCTTAGGTGGGGAGGGAGATGAGCGTATTCGAAGAATTGCAAAACGTGCAGAATGGATGGGTGCATAAATCGCGGCTCTTCTTTCTAAGTGATGACTTTGGTGTCGTTGTCAAATTTGAGGTGGTAGCGATTCCCCTCTAATCCGAACCCCCGTGACAAGAACCAGATCTGGTAAGGGGTGCCAAAAGCACAGAAACGCTCTCCGTGCTCATTGTAGAGTTCTTCAGTGAGAGTCTCTGACTCACGAGCCAGGTTTTTAATTTCGTTGAACTTAATCGCGATCTGGTGATCAAGCTCGCGAATTCGATTGATCTGATTTTCGTTGTGATATTTCACGTTTTTGCCTGCGCGATAAGACCGAGTTATCGGTCACGTGGTGGTGGTGGCGGAGACACCGGCTTGATAAAGCCACATTTCTGGCACTTGGTCCGGAAGTCCGGAGTGCCACAACGCAGGCAGTCAGCTGGTGGCGGTGGTGGTTGCGTTTTTTTTGATCCCATCTCGGTCACCTTGAGTCATGCGGTCTTGAACCTCGTATCTCTTCAGCTTCTTAGCGAGTGTTCTCGATGCGATGCCCAGGGACTCAGCGCAGCCGGCTCGGTTCCTCGGGAAGTGCTTGAGCCTCCTCAAGATCACGTCCCGTTCGATCTCATCCAGGGTTTCGAATTTCATGCTGCTCATCGATTCCAAATCAAAAAGAGCGATGCCGGGCCTTTGGAGGCAATCGAGCGGATGGATGTCTGTCGACCGCGCCCGGCATCGTCAAAGCTGAGACGCTATTCGAGGGAGGCTCTCAGCTCTGCTTTCGTTGGATAGGCGTATCCAGCGGCGATCATCGTTTGACCGATGGTCACCTCGCTGTCGCGAATCCTGATCGTTCCCTTCAGCCGGCCGAATGTAAAGGCTTTGTCGAGTCGGTCGGTTCCTTGCAATGGGAGCTGAATCGTCGCATGTTTGTTCAGAGCGAATTCCTTCAGGAAATCGCGGGCGGCCAGGCCGCGTTCTTTCTCGCCAGGGGTGCTTGTCTGTTTCTTCTCAGCAGCCCAGCAATCGAGCAAGCGGACGCGGGCATCAATCTCGAACCTCACCGTGACGGTGTCGCCATCCACAATTTCGACCACCTCGCAAGGGAGCGTGATTTGTGGAATGAACGTATTCTCTGTTTCATCTGCGTGGAGATTTGCCGTACAGAAAAAGAGTCCAGCCAGCAGCGTGAACGCCAGCAGGACAAGCGGGAGCGTTCGCCCCATCAAAAAGTTTGTGGCACTTCTCATTGTCTTCAGTTCCTTCATAAAAGAGTGGTGGTGCAAAAGCGGAATTGCCTCTGCAAAAGATCTACAATGTCTCAGGTGGTGGGGCCGGGTGTTGGCGATTGATCCTCAGTTCGTTCTGCCTGACACGCTGGTCAACTTCATGCCTCCAGCCCATCCATTCGTCACGTTCTCGCACCCAGGGAGCAGATTCAGAAACAATCTGCTGCACATCTTCACGCCGCAATCGTGTCGTCTCCAATGATTGCAAGGCATTGAGAATGTCAGCCGGTTTGACGAGATCAAGTTCGGTCCGGATTGAAGCGACACCAACATTCAAACTGTTGATTGACAAAGCCATCCAGCCCATCAGTGAGAGACCCGCGGTCGCCATCGTCAAGATGAGCGCCGCTGCAACTTTGAGCAGGCGGTTGAGAGATTTCACTTCATTCGTGGTCATGTCATTCATCACATTTCAATTGTTGAAGGTGGCCCAGCATACAGGTCAAAAACCCGGGGCTATGTGGGTGGGATTAAAGCACTTTGTCGGTGGCGGAATTGTCTGATGTTCCTGTTGCGGAGTCGTCTTCGTCGAAGGCGTCTTGTTTGGCTCCGGTGTAATCGTTGACGGTCGTGCTGTGTGGATATCGCGAGAGATTCGGCAGGATCAGATTGGCGGGAATGCCGCGCACGAGTGGTTTGATGTCTGCTTCAGTGAAACGTACGCGGGGGTCGACCGGTTCGTCGATCGCTTCAATACGCACGGTGAACTGCGTCGGGTCGTAGGCAGCGTAATGCGTGGCATCGAACTGGAAGTCTTTGGTGACAACTTCCTGCTTGAGGCCGAGCAGCTCGAAGGCGATCAGGTTGCGGACCTGTTCGAAGAATTGCCAGATGTCGCCAGCCGCTTCGTTGGTGATCGTGAGAGTCAGATCGTTTTCGGTATGCTGGAAGATGTTTGCCAGCGCCATCATGCAGTATTCGTTGTATTCCTGCAGCCAGGAGTTCTTGACGATCGGGCCGTCAAAGTAGGGAACCGGGTGGATATTCCACGGTTTCGGTGCGGGGGTTGAGTGACCTGGCTCAACGCGATTCTCGCTGTAT
>JAJDEL010000533.1 GCA_029259835.1 Planctomicrobium sp.
GAGCAATATTGAATGGACCATCTCCGAGTCGCAGTTCACCAGAGACATTGACGCTGGTCCCGAATCTGTCGTCGTCAGAAACTGAGAGGTTGACGATTGCACTCGTGAAATCAAGCTGGATTCGCCCATTCACGCCAGTGAAACCATTGTCTTGACCGGCATCAAAGTGGTAAACACTTCCGAAAATCGAAAGCCATTCTGCGTTCGGAATGGCTGAACCGATTTCAATATCTCCACCGAGAAGTTGTTCTTCAACGGGTTGCAGTGTGACGAACGCGAGATTCGGACCCGTAAAAAACGACATGTCTTTCTGCGCCACTTTTGGGCCAAGAGCGTTAATGCGTCGACTTTTCCAAGGGATGTATGCGTTTGCAGTCACCCCCAGGTAATCCGAAAGCCATTCAACACCGATGTTGGCACCGTCATATCGGTTTCCAGTGTTTGATTCATCCCATGAAGCACCTGCGTTGATCCCGACCATCTGTGAAAAGTCATTGATCATCCAGCGATTACCGAAGCCGAAGTTTCCTCCGACAATCGAATCGCCATTATCATCGGCAATCCAGACTTGTCCTTCGAGGAAGAAGACTTCGCCAGGACCATTCAATTGCATGGGCAGGAAACCACCTCCGGAGAAATAATCACCTTCGGCTCCTGCACGATCACCATAATCGCCTCTCGCGAAGATATAACTTCGCGGAAACGCCATGGGTATCACGGCTGAGTAGAGCGTTCCACTCGCATCTCCCGTGATGACCTCGTCGGTCGAAAACTGCTGTTGTGCAGAAGACTGCGTTGGCAGCAACAGCACGAAGAGGCATAAAAGTCCGAAGAGATAAGCTTTGCGCGACGTCATTGTCTGCCCCAAAAAATGAGACCAAGGCCATTTCGCCGCCATCCGTTGTGCGACGATTATGCCAAATGTTGCGAGTAAATACGTTCTTCCACCTGGACCGGCAGTACCGGTCATATCAGTTATCGGCAACAAAAAGTGCCGACTAAAACGGAAGTAGGGTTGAAAGTGAATGTCGGAAGGATTGTGCGGATTTTGGAGAACTCCTATCCGCGATAGTCGTGTTGTTATGCTGAGAATTTCTCAAGCTTGACGCTTTTAGTGATAACAAAAGCAAAAGGTCAAGATTTCAATTGGAATTCGTGACGAGAACAAAGCGCTTCGGCAAATATTGCAAGAACACTCGCTGGAAAGGACTTACGAACTAGAGAAGGGTTGAGAGGGGCCGCACGTAGAAAGTCGCCTGATCATCAACTTGACGCTGAATTTGTCGCTTCCGCTAGGGCAATTGCGTTGAGCAACCCTTTTGCCTTACTCAATGTTTCCTGATACTCCTCCGCAGGGACACTATCAGCCACAATACCTGCCCCTGCCTGGACATAGACTTTGTTTCCGGCCATGACCAGTGTTCTCAGAGCAATACAGGTGTCCATATCGCCAGTAAAGTCGATATACCCAACGGCACCAGCGTATGGTCCGCGCCTATGTTTTTCGAGTTCATCAATGATCTCCATTGCCCGAACTTTAGGAGCACCTGAAACTGTTCCTGCCGGAAGACCAGCCCGGAGAGCATCCAGGCAAGTGAGTCCTTCCTTGAGTTGACCTTTCACGTTGGAAGTGATGTGCATGACATGGCTATATTTCTCCACAACCATCAAGTCACTCAGCCGTACAGTATTATACTCAGCAATCCGACCAACATCGTTCCTGGCCAGATCAACGAGCATGACATGCTCCGCACACTCCTTGGGGTCGCTCAAAAGTTCCTCCGCCAGAGCGCGGTCCTCAGCTTCGGTTTCCCCACGTTTTCGTGTCCCTGCCAACGGACGAATTGTTGTCTCGCCATCTTCAACGCGCACCATGATTTCTGGAGAACTGCCAACCAACGTTGAATGAGGAGTTTGCAACAACAACATAAATGGGCTGGGATTAACAACTCGCAGCGCCCGGTAGATTTCAATCGGTGAAACAGTCGTTTCCACTTCAAGTCGCTGGCTAAGCACAACCTGAAAGATATCACCAGCCTTGATGTACTCTTTGCATTTCTCAACAGCTTGCTCATATTCACTCTGGGTGAAATTTGAGTTCCATGCGTCACTTGCCAATTCAGGAGATTGGGCAACATCTGACATCGTGAGAACAGTCTGTGGCACCTGCAACCGAGTACACAACTCGTCAATACGGGCACAAGCACGGTCGTAGTCCCCCCGAAGATCGTCCGTATCGGTGCGAGCGTGGGCAACAACGAGAGTTGTTTTCTCGATGTGATCAAAGATGATCATCGAGTCGTAAAAAGCAAACGAAAGGTCAGGCAACTTACGGTCATCCTCAGGCGGATTGGGAAGGTCTTCCGTATATCGCACTACGTCATAGCCTGCATAACCAACGGCACCCCCTACAAACCGAGGTAAATCTGGATGGGGAATCGAAGAGAATTGATCAACGATTCTCCCAAGCTCGACAAGAGGGTCATCGACGGTTTTCTGTTCGACCTCGCCATCCCGAGTGATTTCAATTTCGTTGCCGAACGCATCAATCCGTAAAAAAGGATCTCCACCAAGAAAGCTATATCGACCAACTTTCTCGCCTCCTACAACGCTCTCAAAAAGAAAAGATTGACTCGTCCAGTTGGCTTTGCAAAACGCGGTGACCGGAGTCAGCGTATCGCTGTAAAGTTTGCGATAGACTGGAACCAGTCTGCCATGCGACGCGCTCGCAGTGAACTGATCGAAAGTGGGACGATGGTACATTTCTGCTGCCTGACAATGAATTGACGCTATTGCATCTTAGCGAGTTCAAAGTCTGTCTCAACTGCTGAACACGAATTGACTTCTGCATCCGCGGCAATAGAATGAAAGTATCGATTCAACTCCCCATGCGATCAGCCAACATCAATTGGAAAGACAATGAAAAAGTGTCTCCGTTGCACAAAACAAGCCTCACTACACATTACAGAGTTGAAAGCAGGCAAGTCGTTTTCGCTGCACCTGTGTGAAAATTGTGCGAGCGATTACCTGGACACAGTGAAAGTCGGTGGGGTTCCAGATGAAATCGACGAACCGCTTGCCCTTGGTGGGTTCGGAATGATTGGATCAGACACGCCGGTCGAA
>JAJDEL010000534.1 GCA_029259835.1 Planctomicrobium sp.
TATTTTGTAGGTGGTCATGAATTCAGAAACGTCATCAGAATCTCCGGATGACAAGCCAATCATTCGATATCTGAACTCCGACCTTGATTTGGTGTGTGATGTTGATCTGTCACTGATCATCGAATGTTTTGACACTTTCGACATGTATTCCCACCTCATTGAAGGTGGTGATGGTCTGTGGTCTGCTATGTGTGAAGACATGAACGGTACGACACCTGAGTCAAACATCGTCAAACTGTTAGATGCCATTGAAGCACTTACTGGGCCTGCTCGAGACCTTTGGGGACGTTGCTCGAAACGTGAGTTCAACGTTGGGTATGATTGCGGTGAGAACCCTGGGCGTTCAACCAAGGGCTTTCCAATGATGTTTTGCGGCGTATGGCTGACTGTGGAGCAACATTTCGGATCACCTTGTATCCCTACCGGCCCGACTCCCAAAGTGATGATTCCTCAGGTGGCTGATTGAGAGGAATGCTACTGTGTTACCCCTGAAGCATCTTCTCCGCAGCATCGCGACCGTTCATGCCCACTTCAATGCCCATCTCCGCAGCTTTCGGTGTGACGCCGACAATCTTTGCATGGAACAAATCTTCCGGTTCCACCAGTGGATTCGCTGGTGTTCCTTTGGCGATCGCAATTGCCTGTCCGAATTCAGCAGCGGTTTCCAGGTCGTAAATCCCGCAACCGACGATGCCATTTCTGGTGATGATTGAACAATACTGGCCACCGTTCCAACGCTGGCTCGTGCCGATGGCGGTGCCGTTTTCAAAAGTCAATTTCCGTCGCGTGCTGATCGGTAACTCGTCGGTCATTTCTTCTTTTCCTGTGGTGGCGATGAAGTCAATCCGACATTCTTAATGTCATAGCAGGCCAGTTCTTGGTTTGTTCGTAGATAGAGCTTACCTCCAGAGATAACAGGCTGCGCCCAGCGTGCTCCGTAGTTGAAGTTTTCTTCAAATTGCCCTTTGAGTTTAAAGCCTTGTGTCGAGGCTTCGATCAACGTCATCGTTCCATCTTGGTAACGAAAATAGAGGTGACCATCCGCATAAGTAATCGCAGCGGATTCTTTCCCTGGACCGCGTTGTGGCCCCCAGACTGGGTTCCCTGTTCTCAAGTCAATGCAGCAAGGAAACCCGTTATTATGTCCATGACCCATGAAGATTTTCCCGTCGATCAGGATCATCCCTCCATGATGATTTTGCAGTGTCTTGGCTCGTTTGTAGTAGACTTCACGCGACGACAGCTTACTACGATTTTTTCGAATTTCGAGCAGAGCTGATCCACCATCGCTGTAACCAGTCGAGGCGAAGACATAGTTTCCGGAGATCAGAGGCGTCGGAACGTTGGCAGTCGTATTAGCAATTTTATCGTACCCCCAGAGAAATCGACCATTCGCAGCGGCGACGCTAATGACACCATGTCCGATCAACTGGACATACTGCTTTACACCGCTCGCGTTGGAAATCACAATTGAAGAGTAACCGGCTCCGTCATTCCCACGACTCGCGTTCGGGATTTTCGATCTCCAGAGTACGCGACCGGTTTCCTTGTCCAAGGCAGCCATCATCGCGTTCTGACTTCCTGGAGTACAAATCAATCGGTCGCCATCAATCAAAGGAGATTCACTGTATCCCCACATTGACATCATCTTGCCACCGAAATCGCTCTGGAAGTTTGTTCGCCACAATTCTCGACCAGATTCGGTATCCGCACAAACAAGATCTCCCGCGAAGGAGATTCCATAAACACGGTTCCCATCCACTGTGGGTGTTCCGTTCGGACCCTTTTCTTTTGTTCCGGGACCTAGCCGAGTTTTCCAGACTTGCGTCCCGTCAGACTCATTCAAGGCAATCAGATATTCCACATTCTCAATGCGGCCCATCGTGAAGATTTTTTCATTCGCAACGGCAACACTCGAGAAGCCAGTTCCGAGGCCATCGACTTGCCATACTTTGCGTGGACCGCCATCCGGCCACTCGGTCAGTAATCCTGTTTCTTGAGACTTGTTATCATTCCTAGCTCCACGCCAGCGCGGCCAGTCTTCTGAAGAGACTGACGAAAGGGCACATTGAAACACAGTCAGCAACACCAGCAGACGAAACATACAAAACTCCTTTTCGTACAAAAAATAAAGCTCGCGACACCTCGTGCCAGTACCAGACTACTTGTCACCTTTGAAAGCGTAATAAACACCGGCAATAAACATGACAGCAGCGAGTATGATCGCTGTAACCTGTCCGACAACTTGTCCTTCCCCGTATGCCCCGTCAGCGACAGGCATTTCACGAAAGAAAGAGGAAACAACGATTCCTCCTCCCCAGAGGATTCCAATAATCCCGAAGATTCGATTGCGCATCTGTTGGCTTTCAAATACTGAGGGTGGTGGTTCAAACTCGCGGTGAGTTCGAATTTTTGAGTTGATCCGTTCTGCATGGCGTGAGGCACCCAATCTCTTTCTTATTTCTTATGTGCGGCGTGGCACTTTTTGCAGGAGAGCGTGATTTTCTCGACGGCTTTTAAGGCACCGGTCGCATTCTCCTGGGCGATGTTGGCGAGAGCATCATTCGACGCTTTACGTAGGATGATCGCTCCTGCTTTCCAATCATCATCAGGACAGCGATCAGCTTGCATCAATGAGTGGCTGGATTCGTTCAAGAGTGCGGCGTGCGTTGCGAGTGCTTTCCAGTCATCTTCGCTGATCGTTTCTTTGCTCAAGCCTTCTTTCAGGGCAACGTATTTCGGCTTCACCAAACCGGACATCATTTGAGACGTCGTCAACGGGCGCGACTTCCCTTTCGCTTCAGCAGAGACGTAGGAAGTGGTCATTAATGTGGCAATGCTGCAGAGCAATCCAATCGTCAACGCGAGTGTCGTTCGTTTCATGGTATTTGTTTGGGCTAGAGAAATGGGGGAAGGGCGAGGGTTTCAATGATCAATAGTTTTCTTGGTGCATTGAGATGTACGTTACTTCACTGTCATGTTGTATTGCAATGAAAACTGATGTTGGTCTCGGTCTTTGACGACGCTGGTCTCTTCGCACAACTTGCCTTTGACGGGCTCCCA
>JAJDEL010000535.1 GCA_029259835.1 Planctomicrobium sp.
AAGTAGTGGTGCGTACCTATACTGTAAGGAGCGGCGTTCGTCTGCTTAAGAGGTGGTTCGATTTCGAGATGGGTTTTATCAACGATTTTCGTGACACGATAAACGCCAACATTCTTGCCTCCGCGTTGCGACACTGGTGGCTTCTTCTTTCCTTTCAGGAATGGACCGATGTGGAGCGTGCTGATTTGATCCAGCTTCAACGTTGAAAAGTCCGCATTCGGATCGTGAAGAATATTCGAGTTCGCATCGAGGTCTGCCGTTCCGAAACGGACTTTCGTGCGCTGTGATTGATTCCCGTTCGCCCAGTCTGCGTAGTATTGCCAGACACGAATCGCCGGATCGCGGACAAGGTAATTCCCATCGCTGCGACCGACTTCGCCGGAGCCATCGATGTTGTCGGTCACTTCGTGATCGTTATACATCGTCAGCAAAGGAACATGCTCCAGCAGCCGGTTGAGCGAACGGCCACGGTTTAGGTACAGCTTGTAATTATTCTCGATGCCAGCGGCGGTACCGTCGAGCGTTTCTTCGTAGCTGTAGTCACCATTAACAATATGAAACGCTAACCGATGGCGGTGTTTCTCCCAAATCGTGTCAAACGCCGGAGGATTCTCGTAAATCCCATACGTGTTCTCTGGTGATCGCTGACGCTGGCAGGCACCAATGGAGAAGGAAAAGTTGAACCGACCGTCTGGGTTGAATTCGTGTGCGTAGGTAGTCTCGTCTGGCAACGTTCTGAACGTCGGCCAGGGATCCCGAATGTTCCCGCGTGAGTCGAGAATCTCACCATTGACACGAACAGCATAAGCGTAAACCGTGCTCGGTTTGAGGTTCTGAACTTCCACAAAGCCGGTAAAGTCTTCATCTGGGTTCGTCTTGCCCTGCGTTGCTTGCGCACCTTCGAACGGAGGCCGCTGTTCGCGAATCAGGACGTCGAATTCAATCTCCCGATCCGCCCGCAGCCAGACACGAATCGACTTCGAAGTCACATCTCCCAGCACCGGTCCATGCGTGACCGACGTACTCTGCATCGGAATCACATGATTCGCGACCGGATCAGGCCAAGTGAGATCCTGCGAATACGACACGTTCGTAAGCAGAAGAAAAGCAACAATCCAGAATTTCATCAGCAATTCCCAACTCTCGAAACATCACCCCCATTGTCCCCTCTCCCTCTGGGAGAGGGTTAGGGTGAGGGAGATTCCAACAGACGCTTTAATCACGAAACAGAGTGTCGAGAATTCGCAGCGTCCAAACAAGGAGCCAGGGGTGATCAGGAAAAATTTGCCTTAGAGTAAAAGATTTAAGACGATGCTATTCGTCACCATCAGGTTCAGACAGACGCATGTTTTCGAGATAGGCTGCGAGTTGTTTATGTACCCTCGCTGTTTGCCGGATGATGAGCGTTTCACTTTCTGGATCGAACGTCGCAACTCCAGAGCATCCTTTTGAAGCCCAAGTTTCTGGCGCGATCATCTTTGTGAGATGCTTACTCAGCCCTTTTAACCCGAGTTCATCTTTCGGCAATCCTTTTGTTGAATAGAACGCTGTCGTGATTGGTCCAGAACAGCGCTCTGCGGAACTGATGACAATAATATTGTCTTGAACCTGAAATTCAAGGCTATTGCTTGTCAGCACATCATTCAAGATGGAGATCGCTGACACGAATCGTTCATTACATGAAACGGGCCAGTCCAAAGAGATTCCGCTTTCTGCTAATCCGCGTGGATCTAAAAAGTAGTTCAAGCCAGTCTCTTTCGATAGAGTCTCCACAAAGTGGCGAAGAGGGACACCATTCATGAAAATCGAAATGGGCTTCTTGAGTTCCCGATGCACCTTGAGCTCTTCTGGAGTCGGTTCAGGAAGTTCAAATGCTGGTTCGGGCTGCTTGCCTCCTCGGACATCCCTTAGGGCCTGCAAGAACTCCTGGACCTCCGTATGGATTTTTTTATGCTGTCGAATGACGAGTGAATTGGTTTTTCCGTGATCAAAGATGGCACCTGCTCCACCTGCCTCTGCCCAAGAGTCTGGGGCGACCGTCTTGCGAATCAATTCGATCAGAGAATCGATTTCTTCTTCAAACTGATCTGGGTCTATGATTGACTCGTCCAGCTTGTAGATGGTCACATGAATTGGCCCCAGCGCCCGTTCCCGGCTTGTGACCTTCAAGACTTCATCTTCGATTCGGTAGTCCAAGCCCAGCGAGCTCAGGACATGTTTGAGCATTGTTTCAAGGGGAACATTCTCAAGTTGGACGGTGATTTGAACATCGGAACGGATTCCGGCTTCAGTGAGCCCACGCTCGTCAACAACAATATTGATCCCTAATGTGTTGGCAAGGTGTTGGGTGAAATCAGCAAGAGACTTTTGTTTGAAATCGAGCGAAATTCTCTCTGCTAACTGGTCATGAATGAGTTGCTCCTGGAAAGAGAGACCATCTCTTTTAAAAATCGCCTTCCCAAAATTATTTACGAGATTGGATGCAATTAAATTCCCGGCATGATCCAGTCGAGGCTTAGCGTTGCTAAGGAGCTGGCGAGTCTTCAGGTCCCATCGATTCGCCGCAATTCTCTGAAGTAACTCAACGCGTTTCAGCAGTTCCGCCTGCGCTCCTTGAGGTGCACGAACTGTGAGTGTTTGTGATGCTGGATCGAACTTGATCGTTGAACGCCCGCCGAATTCTGTCCACTGCTGTGGCTGAGCGGTTCTTTGGAGAAAATCGATGAGTATTGCCACGCGAGCGTCTCGATCAAACTTAACGAGTTCGGGCGATTCAGAAAAGAATTTGTTGCGCGCCAGGACACCGGCAACTTCGTGATGACGAGTAACTTGCCAGGTCTTTTCCTTCCTCACCGAGGTCAAAATAACTTTCCCACGATCATACACAGCTGCCAGCTCCAACGGTTCAAGGAGAAGCTTGAGTGTTGATCGTAACGTAATCCCAGAGAGGACGAGATCAACTTCGACGTTTTCTGTGATTCCCTCATAGCTCAGCCCGTCCATGTCTAAAGTGAGCCGACCCTGAAGGTATCTTCGATTGATATCAGCCACGACTTCCTCCAGGGCGTTGCCTGGATATTCCATCTCGACAATTGTGTCGAGTGCCGCCTGATTTCGTGCGTTCCACTTGGCTTCATCAAGCTGATCGAGATCAGTCGGCAATGAAACTTTTCCATCAGGTTTTCTCGCAGTATTTTGTAGTCGAATCACCTGAGTCGCCGAGCGGACTTCAAGTTCATTTCCAACAAGATCCCAAGTCAGTTCATCCCCGCGAATCAGTGATGGGTTCGGCTCAAGAACTGGAGAGAACTGATACGAGAACTGGACGTTTCCAAATGCACGAACAGAGATCGGATCGAAGTCTTGCTGTTTAACTTTCTTCGTATAATGAATTTCAATCCGATCCGCTGTCAGGCTCTTGTGAACTCCATTATTTTGGTGACGTAAAAGACCGTTCTCAACGCTAACGACTTGCTTCTCGTGATTAACATGAAGCTCAACTCCCCGCAGGTACATCCCTTTCCAGCGAGCAAATTGCAGTTTCGATCCCGGTGGATGTTCGATTTGCAATATCTTCCTGGAATCAACCTGCACCACTTCCGCCCATGCTTTTTGTTCCACTTCGTGCATCTGTGTCTTCCGACCGGGTGAAAGTGCTTCAAACCTGATTTCTAATTTAGTACCTAAAGGTAGATACTGTCGGGAAAGCTCCGGTCTAGGACGAAGCCCGACGATGTCGTACTTTTTTTGTTCGCCTGATTCTTCTGTGAAAAGGCAGTCGTAGAACTTGCAGTACATCTGACTACGTTGAGAACGTTCATCTTTAGCAGCATGAATTTCCTTTAGTGCCGCCACTATCTCATGGCTTAAATCAACGTGATGCAGAGTGCAACTGTGTAAATTCGGGATTGATAATGCTGCCGTAATCTTTGCTGCACCGAGCCGTAAGTCATCATCTGGACCAGGATTGAAATAGAAATAACTCAGTTTTTCCAAAGCCTTCAATTGCATGAAGTCATCCGATTCAAATTGAACGAATTGAAGGTCGAGAGTTCCGAGTTTTTTGAGTTCAAGAAGAGTTTCGACAAATTTCCCATCAAGGTTTTTTCCTCGCCTGATTCTCAGAGACTTCAGTTGAGACATCTTCCCAAGCGGACTCATTGATTCGGGATCTAGGTTCTTCGCATTGATGTTCAACGACTCGATCGACTTGCTTTTGGCGATTTCAGCAATACTGGCTGCCGATAAAGGGGTGAACGAGTCGAAGTGTTTCAGTTGCGGCATCTCGAAAATCGGCTTCAACCCGTTTTCTGTCACATGCTCTGAGACGACATAAATGGATTTCATTCGCTTGTTTGAGGACAACTGCTTGAGAGTTTCATCGGTCGCAGAATTTCCCGCAAAGTGAATCCGAAGAGGAGCATTCAGATCAGAATAAGCCTCCATGAAGCTATCCGATAGCGTTGAGTGCTCAGAGGATTTCAGGTCAGATGTTTCTTCTTCGCGTAAGGAGATGTAAACGGAGTTGATGTTCAATGTCAGTTTAACACGACCTTTTTTAGGTTTTTTTTCTGAAAATTGCTGGTGGGTCTGATAGTCGGCAGAGACACTATGAACTAACGGATCATCAATACTCTGCAGTCTGCGAATTTCTTGAAAGAGGGGAAGCTTGCTTTTCGCAAGGGCAGCTTCCGCGAAGGCTGAACTCCAATTTAGATCTTTGGACTGATCGGTTTTCTTCAGATATTCAACCGGAGATAACTCTACCAGCAGCCCCTCCGGCGTTTCGATGTATTCCAAATCAGCAAACGGATTGACCTTCTCTCTTTCACTCTCATCAGCATCGGTCTCTTCGTTTGTGTCTGTATTGATTACGACTGTGTTAGCTTTCGAAGGCGGTTCATGCAGCTCCCAGTCATCGTCGAAGATTGTTTTGATCGTCGCTTTTTCTCGTAACTCATAAATGATCTGTTTTGTTCGTGTTTCACGGTTGCTACTCGTATCCTCAGCGAATGCCGACAGTTTGAAGAGAAGGTATTCCCTTGCGGAGTTCCTCTTTGTAAATCTTTTCTTCATTGAATCGAGCGACAACATACCTTGTTGTGCGAGTCGTTCTTGGAGTTCTTCTTTATCTGACACTCGAAATTTTTCTTTCAGACTGTCAACTTCTAATTCAAATAATTCGTCTAATTTCTTTGGGATCGTTGCAAGTTGATCTGTTGTCAATATTTCGAAAAAGGCATTCGCCTGCAGAATTTCATCAATGAATTTTGGAAGGTGTTTTCCAAGTAAGGTTTCCTGAGCTTCTCGATATTCTTGACCCGTCTTTATCAGGGAAGCTCGCTTAAGACTAGATTGGTAATGCTTCAGAACCTCACTGAATGTTACTTTGGTTCCATTCACGATTGCCACGATGTCTGTCGGCAACAGATGTTCATTAGGTTCACTCACTTCATCCAGCAGTGCCCAGTCATCATCGAAAATTGTTTTAATGTCGGCTGATTTCCGTAACTCATCGATGATTCGTCTCTCGTGGGGTTCACGGTCTTCGGATGAGTCAATATCTAGCTTGCGAATTTTACCGCGGAGATATTCCGTTGCCAATTGTCGTTTCGCAAACCTTTTTCTCATACCTTCAAGTGACAGTCCTTGCAGTGCGAGTCGTTCTTGTAGTTCTTCTCGATCTATGACGCGGAATTGTTTTTTTAATCGCTCAACTTCTAGGTCAAAGAATTCGTCTAACTGCTCTGTGATCGTTTCGAGTTGATCTGCGGTCAATTTTTCGATGACTGCGTTGGACATCAGGATTTCATCAATGAATTCAGGAAGCTTGTTTTTGAGTAAGATGTCCTGCGCTTCTCGATATTCATCATCCGTGATTTTCAGAGAAGCTTGCTTAAGTTTAAATTGGTACGGCTCCAGAGCCTCACCGACTGTCACAGTAGTTCCATCAACGATTGCCACGATATCGGTCGCTAACAATGAAACTTTCTGTTCACCCAAGTCCTCCACGACAATCTGACCAACCACACCGGCATCGCTGTTGACGCCGACTCCATACATCAGCTTTCCGGTGTCACTATTGGCTTTTTCTTCCTCATTGTTAAGTAGGGTTTCTGATTCAGCATCTTTTGGTTCATCTGTCGATTGGTCAACGTTCGCTACCGGCTCCGGTGGTTCTCCCATCGCATGGACCAGAGAAATCCCAAGCCCCAGTAAGACGGCTGGGATCATCAGCATCGTCAGTCCGTGGTAGTGACCACATGGCTTGCTGGGTAGATGAGGGGCGTTACTGGAAAGACTAAGGACGTGTTGAACGCGAGCGAGAAGTTCCATCTTCTGGCCTCCGAAGGTTGGGGAAAGGATGAGGGTGAGCCAATTCATTTGGCGTTTGGGTGTCGAGTGTTCGAACAGATAGCGAGCCACCTGTTCCAGGGCGGTGGCGTAGGAGAGGTTTGAATCGAGTAGACGCGCCGATTCCGCATCGCAGCAGAGTTCGCGTTCGTAGCTGATCCGCTTGGAGAGCGACCAGACTGCCGGATGGAAGAACAACAGCGTCTCCGCGATTCGTTGCACAAGAATGACCCACAAATCGAAACGTCGGATGTGCGTCAGCTCGTGAATGATGACCGCTTCAATCGCTTCCGGTGAAAGTTGCGTTGTCCATGAAATTGGAATCAGCACCAGTGGTTTCAGATAGCCAACAACAATCGCTTCCTTGATGTGCGAGGAGAGAAACACTCGCGGTATTGTTTTCCAACCAAGAGAAGCAGAGATGATTTCAAGCCGGCATCGCAGTTCCGAGTCAATCGACAATCGCGAGTACGATACCCGCAACGTCCATACGTATCCAAGTAGAAGACGAAACGAAAGCAGCATCACGCCTGTCAACCAAACGCCTGCGACAATAAACGAAAGTAAATCGACAGGTGGCGGCTGAGGCGAATTCACCTCAGCCACAGGAAAAACAGAAGCTGCATCATCAGGTGTTTGTATTGTTAATTCAGAATCAGTACCGGCAGCGGTCTCATGTTCGTCCAATGACCAGACACTATCGATTTCCGTGAGGTCAACAGGAATGCTGGCAGAGTCAAGCGGAGGGGGTGAAACGTCATCAACACTGGTTGCGAGAACCGAAACA